>JAZKGO010000076.1:61768-70898 GCA_040385875.1 Bacteroidota bacterium | reverse complement strand
AGTGAACTTAACATAAAAAAGATTCCTTCGGTATCATTTTCATTTTTTTGAATCATTTTTTCTGAAAGTTCAACAGATTTATTTAAATGATACAAGTATAGACTTTTGCCTTTAGGGTAATCCTTAACAGGTGCATATTGAGTATAAAGCATCATATGCATTAGGGTTGAATAAGCGGGATTATTGGGATATTTTACTTTAATCTTGTTATAAATCTCCTCCGCTTCGGCAAATTGAAAATTATACGACTTATTGAGACCTTCGATGATCCAAGATTTGGCAATTGGATCTTTCAATATCTGGCCAAAGCTTTGAAAGGAAATAAAAAAAGCAAATAATAAAAACTTCACAGTTCTATATAGATTTATATAAATGGACTAAAAATGTGCGCCTAAGTTGTGGAACATCAAAAAATAGAACGAAGTTCCTCCGCATCCTTTGGGCTCATTTTGCCAGCTAAAACCAACCTAAGTTGACGGCGACGCAAAGCTCCAGCAAATAACTCCTTTTCTGAATCAGATTCAGGCACTATTTCGGGTGATTTACAGGGCCTCTTTGTGGAACTGTCCAAGGTAACAAAAGTATAGAACGCTTGATTGGTCGAAAATCGTCTATTATTGGGGTAATCATCGGCCCAAACATTGATGTGCACCTCCATAGAAGTATTAAAAACTCTCGTGACCATGGCTTGAAGTGTCACTATTGAGCCCAATGGGATGGGCTCGGCAAAAGATACATTATCAACCGAAGCAGTCACTACGAGGCAATTTGAGTGCTTTTGAGCTGCTACTGCTGCCACCACATCCATCATGTAGAGTAACCTGCCTCCCATGAGATTATTCAATGTATTGGTATCATTGGGTAGCACCATTTCAGTCATAATGGTGAGTGATTCTTTGGCAAATTTCTTGTTATCCATAACTATATTTTAAACAAATTTAATGAAATTGGCTCAAATTATATACCCGCTAAAATCTTATAAAAGCGATAGTTTTATTTAATTTAGCAAAAATTTAAACTAATCAATTTCAACAATGGAGCCTTTAGCAGAACGGCTGCGACCTAAACAATTAGATGAATACATTGGCCAAAGTCATTTGGTTGGTGAGGGCGCCATTCTAAAAAAAGCAATTGAGGCGGGCAGAATACCTTCATTTATACTTTGGGGCCCTCCAGGGGTGGGCAAAACCACCCTTGCTGCTATTATTGCAAATACATTAAAAATACCCTTTCAGTCATTATCGGCCATTAATTCTGGTGTGAAGGATATTCGTGAAGCCATTGATAATGCCAAAAAACACAAGTTTTTTGATCGACCAAGCCCCATTTTATTTATTGATGAGATTCACCGCTTTAGCAAAAGCCAACAAGATTCACTTTTAGGTGCAGTTGAAAAAGGCACGATTACACTGATTGGGGCCACCACCGAGAACCCTTCTTTTGAAGTAATTTCAGCCTTACTCTCACGCTGCCAAGTGTATGTGCTCAAAGGTTTGGAAAAAGCAGAACTGATCAAAATGCTTGATTTAGCTTTGGTGAAAGATACTTATTTGAATAAAAAAAAGGTGAAAATAGTTGAATATGATGCCATAATTCAATATTCAGGTGGCGATGGGCGCAAGCTTTACAATATTTTGGAATTAGTAACCAATTATTCCGCAGGATTCGGTGAACAAAATACGAACGAAGAATTACTGATAACCAATGAATTAGTGGCAGAAAGGATTCAACAAAATATTATCCAATACGACAAGGATGGAGAGCAACATTATGACATTATTTCTGCATTTATAAAATCCATCAGAGGCTCTGACCCCAATGCGGCAGTATATTGGCTTGCTCGTATGGTTGAAGGCGGCGAAGATGTAAATTTTATCGCACGAAGATTACTTATTTTGGCTTCGGAAGATATTGGCCTGGCCAATCCAAACGCATTATTAATTGCCACTTCCTGTATGCAAGCTGTAAAAATGGTCGGTTGGCCAGAATCTAACATAATTCTCTCACAAACAACGCTTTACCTTGCTACTTCTGCAAAAAGCAATTCGTCAGTTACTGCAATTGGATTCGCTCAGGCCGAGGTACAAAAATCAGGAAATTTGTCAGTTCCATTGCCAATTAGAAATGCGCCGACCAAACTAATGGCATCATTGGATTATGGCAAAAACTATAAATATGCGCATAGCTTCGAAGGCAATTTTGTTTTTCAAGAATTTTTGCCCGAAGAGTTATCAAAAAGAGCATTTTATGAGCCTTCGGATAACCCACACGAGCAAAAAATTAAAGAGAAATTGAAGGCAATGTGGGGAGAAAAATATGGCTATTAAGGGTAACTGAATTGAAACTCAGTTTTTATAATAATAAATTTTTTCGCCCATAAAATATACACTATCTACCAAAGTGTATTTTTCTGATTTTTCGAGTAAAACCAATAAATTTTTCCCCTTCTGGGGTGATGAATTTTTAGCTTTTATTTGGTCAATGGATAAAAATTGAAACTTACCTAATTTACTAAAATCATACCATCCAGTTTTAGTGTGAATTTTCTCCTGATTCTGATATTCTTTTGGGTGCATATTTAAATAACTTGCCACAAATAAATATTGAAAAGCCCCATAAAGTTGAATATAAATGGTATCATACTCATGATGGAAATCTTTCATACCTGTGTACATAGCTACCTGACCATATTGGTGACCTTGGCCTCTCATTTCTGGGCTTTTAGTATATTGACTAATATTAAAAACAATATTTAAAATAAATAAGCCCGTAATGAAAAGTGAAATCGAATTTCCGAATTTTAGCTTCGTCAATTTTTGATAACAAAAATGAATGGCGGCTCCACTAAAAATTGGCAATAACAGTATTGATGCGGAGGCTCTTAAAGCATGCGGATTGTCCTTTGTAATAGTAGCTGGTATCACCGATACTATCAACAATAGGTAGATGTATTTTATGTCAAATTTGGTATAATGCTTATGCAAGTGATAAAAAAGAAATAAACCCGAGTAAAAAAAGCCAATTTCAAAAAGCATCAGCCTACCAATTGTTAAATTATTGAATTCCCCAAAGCTTAAAAACAAGTACTGAGGACTAAAATTATGTAGAAAATTAGTAGCAATAGTTTTGACACAACTTAACGAAAATGAAAAATCAATCATTTGGTCATTAGCTCTAGAAAAAAATTGATCTGGGTATAAAATTGAGGCTAATATTTGAGGGCTTGCTCCCAAAAAAATGGCTATTGATAAATAAATCAGCTTTTTTATATCCCATTTTGTTTGAATAGCCACATCAATGGCAACGAGAAACGAAACGAGTAAAAATATCATTTTTGTGGCTTGGTAAGCATTAGTGGCTAGCCCCATCACAAAACCAATTGAGAGAAGGTACTTTAGGCTAAAGTTCTTCTCCCTACATCTAAACCATAAAAAAAGTGTAAAAATAATAAAGAAAGGAGGCAAAGCAGCTCCCTCGTGGGCAATCCTAGAATAAATCAAGTGCCAAGGCGAAATGGCGGCCAATAATAAACATATAAAGCCATATAATCGCCCACCTAGCTTATTGGCAACATAATATAATAAAAAAAGCGAAATAAAGCCTATTATGGCGGATGGTAGCCTACCTGAGATAATCGAATAACCAAATATTTTAATACTTATCGCAGCCAGATACGCATAAAGGGGCGGTCTATTATCGAATTCCCCAAAAGCCTTCAAAATGATTGGGGTTTTCACCCCCCAACGATCTGCACCAGTTTCGCTAATGCAATACCCGTCATAAATATTTGAAAGTTCGTCTTGGTTAATTTGTAAGGGATAATCCCCTAATTTATAAAATCTTAGAAAGAAAGCTACAATAACGGTAGCCATTATGGAAATTAATAGATTATTGTTTTTTATAGAAATGTTTAAATCCATAGCCATAAAAAATTTATTGTTTGGTCAAAATTAGCTGTGTAAATGAATCAAAAAAGCTAAAACTAAAAGAATCAAAATCAATGCCAAGTTTACAAAGAAACATCATTTTCATCATAATAATTAAATGATTGAAAACAAAAAATCTAATCCCAGCACTCCATTAACAATAATTCTCCAGATTGAACGGCTATTTTTACAAAACCATCTTTTAAGGCTTCATTAGAATTTCCAGAACGAAACCCCAAAATAAGCTCCTCATCATTAAGATTATATTTAAGGCCTGAGGTGGTGATTCCTGTTGCCTGGCCGACTGGAATTAAGGAAATCGGCGTTCCAGCTACATACCATTTCTCAAAAACCTTATCAATTGGAAATATCTTGGAATGGTTGTCTATCAATACGATTTTCAATTGATTTTTATACCTTACAATATTAGTGATATTGGTGATAGAATGATCGGAACGCTTGCCAGTGGCCCAAACAATATTCACCGCTTTATGACCCGCTTCTATTAAAAACTCCAAGGCCTTTTCTAAATCTGTTTTATTTTGGTCAGGTAAATAGACCATTTGAATGTCGGATTGTTGAGCGGCAATTTTTTCACTATCAATATTTCTGTCAAAATCGCCCAAAAGCACGTCCACTTTAATATCCAAATCAAGCACTCTGCTGATAGCTCCATCTAAAACCACCACCAAAGGTGACCATTCCAATAACTGACCCAAAATTTCAGTATGGCAGCTTTCACCATTGGCTATTATCAAAGCAGGCTCCTGATCGTCTCGAATAATATGATGGCTCGACATAATTTTAAACAATTTTTGGGCTCAAATCAATAATCGCCCTTTCGTATTCTTCCTTGGTGTTGATATTTTGCAGCTCTGCGGGGTCATCAACTTTTATCAACTCAATGTCTGAATTAATCAAGGTTTTCCGTGGACAATCATATCCATAAGCAAGCATTGTCAATAATTTCGGATAGGCTCTTGGTTCCCAAATGGTAATTAATGGCTCTGGAAACTCCTCATTGGGGCTTTGGAAAGCGGTTGCTATTTTTGAGGAATTTCGATTGGCAACCAATTTCTTCAAAGTATTTTCATTGATAAAAGGCATATCACAAGCTACCACCAACCATGCCGCATTGGGATGTTGCTTCAAAGCCGAAAGTATGCCACCCGTAGGGCCTATCTCCAAAAATGAATCTTTAATTATCGGTAAATTTAAGTCTTGATATTGTTCATTGCTTACCGACAAATAAACATTTTCTCCACAATATTTTTGCAATAAATTAAAGCAATGTTGTATCTGGGGTAATTGGTTATGATATCTCAGAGTTCCTTTATCCATTCCCATTCGGCTACTTTTACCACCAGATAAAACCAAGCCAAATAATGGGGGAATCCTATTCATAAAATAATCAGAAATAAAATTGAAAATGGCTTCATCATCCTCCCAGCCAACTATTGGTGGGTGATTATCCCCTAAATGGTCCAAAATATAACCAGGAATTTGATCCGATTTTTGAATGACCAAAGCTACATCTGTCAATTTTGACAACTTTTTCTCCAATGGTTTTTTATCATCAATCACAATTATTTGGCATTTTCCCACAAAATGATTTCCGTTGATTAATGTCAAATCAGTATTTTCAAAAAACATTCTTTTTTCAAAATCATTGAAATTATTTTTTGTTTCAAACCTTTGAAAGTTGATTTTATCAGTCCATTTCGAAAACGCAAGAATATTACCCTCTGCTTGATGGTCAGCCTCTACTACAGCAATATTTTTTTGGGGAAAACGAGCTATTATTTTATCAAAAAGTATTTTAATTTGGTCACAAGGGGTTCCCAAAACCGCCATTTCATTTCTTGCGAAAGTGCCGAATTTAGCTCGTGAAATATTTGAATGCTTCTGATGCATAGAATTTAACCCTTCATTCTTTGAACAAATAATCACTTTTGCCTCCTTTTTTCTCAATCAGTTTTGTTTCTTTAATGATGATATCATGGCTGAAGGCTTTGCACATATCATAGATGGTTAAAGCAGCAATACTTGCACCCATCAACGCTTCCATCTCCACACCTGTTTTGGCGGTGAGGCTACAAGTACAATTAATAAGTACCTTATTACCACTCGCTTCAATGGTAAATTTACATGAATCGAGGCCAATCGGATGACACAACGGAATCAAATCGGAGGTTCGTTTAGCACCCATTGTTCCCGCTATAATAGCCGTTTGAAACACCGCCCCTTTCTTTGTTTGGATGTCCCCATTTACCATCATCTTCATGATTTCCTCATTTAATATCACTACCGATTGGGCAATAGCAATTCGCTTGGTCTCTATTTTGTCCGAAACATCCACCATCGATGGATTCGAATTTTCATCCAAATGTGAAAATGATTTATTAGCCATTTTTTATAATCTTTACACAAATATAGTTTTGAAAGCATAATCATCCTCTAAAATATGTCAAATTTGACAGTTATTGACCAAATAGTACATGAAATTTATACTATTCAAAAAAATGCTGACCAGAGATTTTGGAATGAAGGGATATTTCCAAATACCCGATTAAATAAAATAATTGGATATTCCAGACCTGATAATTCAATATTTCATACCGCTTCAATTGTTTTAATTTTAAAAAATTGCAAAGAATATTTGTCGATTGAAAACCAAAAAGTAGTAGAAGATATTATTGAAAAATCTACCTTAAACTATATTGACTATCAAAATAAAAATGGGATACTTACTTATAATTTTTATCCTTCAAAACCCAGTAAGCATTTTGGCAATGGATTGTTTTTCAAGCACTTCAAACATTTTCAACTTCCAGACGACGCTGATGACACTGCTTTGATTTTTCTTTCAAAACCCCATTCCACTTTAGAGGTGCAATGGCTTCAAACCAAACTAAAAGAACATTCAAACAATGGTTTAAAGAAAATTAAAAATACTTTTCCCCAATACAAAAACTTAGGAGCCTACTCCACCTGGTTTGGTAAAAACATGCCTTTGGAGTTTGATACTTGTGTACTGGCAAATGTATTGCTTTGTTTAAAATCTGCCTCAATTGAATTGGATGATACAGGTTTAGCTTCGTGGGAATATATTAAAGAAAGTATTTTATCGGATGATTATATTTCAAACCCCTTTTTAATCTCCCATAATTATGCGGATAGTTTAATCATAGCCTACCATGTGGCTCGGCTTTTAGAAAAAAATATTTTTCCAAATTCACAAGAAGTAAAAGAAAAATTAATCGATGATTTGTTGAATTTTAGCCAAAAAAATAAAACTTTCAATAATATATTGATATCCAGCTCTTTACTAAGACTAGGGATAGATTACAAGATTACATTTGGCTTCGATGAAATAAAATTAGCGGCACAAGATTTCTACTTTTTCAAAGCTGGATTATTGAGTTCATATGAAAATTATATTTTACAGAAATTGGCAAAATATACCTTATTTCATATCCATTGGGCTTGCCCAGCTCATGGTTATGCTTTGGCTCTTGAGAACCTCATTTTACAAAATCAGTTCAAAAAAAATGCCTAGCTGAGCCAGGCATTCTATTATAAAATATAATCTTTTCTACACTTGGGGATCCGTTGGAGCGCTTGCCTCTTTCTTTCCAAAATTTGCAAAAAGGTCTTTCAATACATTTTCAACATCGGGAAATCGCTCTTTTAACAGTGCGGAACCTTCGTTTTTTAATTTTTCAAAATACTCCGGGGCGTTATTAAGTGCATCTTCTGCTTCCGTCTTATATTTTGAACCTTTTTCTTTTAAATCGTCTAAAAACTTCTCACCTTCTTCAGTTTGAAGGTATTTATTTAATGCTACACCCGCTGCAGCACCTAAAATAAATGTGGCCAAATGTTTTGCGGTTACGCTCATGGTTTTAATATTTTAAATTGTTGTAATAATACTGTTACGAAGGTAAATAGATTACTCAAAAAATATTATTTTATATGAAATACTCCTTTAAAATCATGATGAAAGAACTATTTTCATTTTAAATATTTGAATAATTAGCGTTTTTATTTGAAATTTATAGAAAAAACAGAAAAGTATCCATGGGAAAATTAGAGGCTGGCTGTTTATTGATTGCTGAGCCATTTTTGGGAGATCCAAATTTTGAGCGCTCAGTGATTTTATTATGCGAAAACAATTCAGATGGCTCATTTGGGTTGGTTTTGAATCAGCCCACTGAATATAATTTGGGCGACTTGCTTTCCAAAAATGTATACCCAGATATAAAAGTAAATGTAGGAGGGCCGGTTCAGCGAGACACACTTCATTTTTTGCATACCAATCCTGCAGCCATTACTGAGGGTATTGAGATTGTAAAAGGCTTGTATTGGGGTGGGAATTTTGATAAAATGCTCGAAAATTTGAACTTGGGTATTATTTCAATAGACCAAGTCAGATTTTTTATTGGCTATTCTGGCTGGTCGGCTGGTCAACTAGATCAGGAAATGAAACGAAATTCTTGGATTATATCAGAGGGCGACTCTGAAAGTATCATGAAAACTTCAAAAGAATATTGGCGTGATACCCTTAAAAAAATGGGTGGGGACTTTAAAGTGATGGCCAATTACCCAATTGATCCTAGACTCAATTAAAATAGGCCAAACTATTTTTGAATTATTAGTTTGGCCCTGTATTGTTATTGAAACCAAGCCATCACCACTTCTTTACTCGGTATTGCCTCCTCAATTTTCATTTTCTTGCGCATACCCCCTAGGTCATTAAACACTTTATTGGGGTTTGCTTCTTTGATTAACTTAATGGTGGTAAAACCCATTTTTTGCAAAACTGGAATCCAGGTTTTAGAAACACCAATCGCCTCGAATTCCTCTTCACTTGCCATTTCCACTTTTTTCTCTGGCCTCATTTGAGGAAAAAATAAGACTTCCTGAATAGTGGTTTGGTTAGTCATAAGCATAGTAAGACGATCTATTCCAATACCTATTCCAGAAGTTGGAGGCATACCATATTCCAAAGAACGAATAAAGTCTTCGTCCATCGCCATGGCTTCATCATCCCCACGTGCAGCTAGTTTCAATTGCTCTTCAAATCGCTCTTTTTGATCAATTGGATCATTCAATTCAGAATAAGCGTTGGCAATTTCCTTTCCATTCACAAACAATTCAAACCGCTCCACAAGCCCTTCTTTGGTTCGATGCTTTTTGGTTAA
>JAZKGO010000076.1:48532-61668 GCA_040385875.1 Bacteroidota bacterium | reverse complement strand
CCTACTTTAACTTTAGACTCTCCATTGGTTGCAATCGCTACTTTCTCCAATATTTCTTCCGTCATTTCCATCATCCAGAAATAATCTTTATAGGCAATATAAAATTCAAGGGAGGTAAATTCAGGATTATGTGTACGATCCATCCCTTCATTTCTGAACATTTTTCCAAATTCATATACACCCTCAAAACCACCTACAATCAACCTTTTCAGATATAATTCATTCGCAATTCGCAAATAAAGCGGCATATCTAGCGTATTATGATGCGTAGTAAAAGGCCTTGCGGCGGCTCCACCATGAATGGGTTGTAATATTGGCGTTTCCACTTCCAACCAGCCACGACCATCAAAAATTTGGCGCATAGTGCTGATAATTCTCGCTCTTTTGATAAAAATATCTTTGATTTCTGGATTGACAATCAGATCGACATAGCGTTGACGATACCGCATTTCAGGATCAGTAAGACCATCAAAAACATGACCTTCCTCATCTCTCTTTACAATGGGCAATGGCCTAAGTGCTTTATTAAGCAATTTAAATTCAGCCACATGTATCGAAACCTCGCCAGTCTGAGTGGTGAAAACATAACCTTTCACACCTATAATATCACCAATATCCAATAGTTTTTTGAAAACTGTATTGTAAAGAGTCTTATCTTCTCCAGGACAAAGGTCATCACGACGGAAGTACAGTTGAATCCTACCTGTTGAATCTTGAATTTCAGCAAATGAGGCCGAACCCATAATCCGAAAGCTCATCAATCGACCCGCAATGGATACATTTTTGTAATCAATCTTATTGTTTTCGTAATTCTTTTCAATGTCAGCGGCTGTAACATTGCTTTCAAACATTTCGGCGGGGTAGGGATTGATTCCCATCCTCATCAATTCTTCTCTTTTTTGGCGACGTTGTACTTCTTGTTCTGAAAGCATTTATTGTAGTATATTATTTTTGCAAAATTATGAAATTATTAAGAATTCATTTCTATTTATTTTATGGGATAAATTATAACCACCACAATATCAGATATTTAATTAAAATAAATTGATGAATGAAATCAAAAAAATAGTCCAGCAATTGATTAGTTGCTGGACTATTCTCAGTTTTTTATGAAAACAAACTGGTAATTATTTCGATGCCATTGAGGCTGAAAAATATTCACGGTTCATTCTTGCAATACTTTCTAATGAAATTTCTTTAGGACATTCGGCTGCACAAGCACCAGTATTGGTACAAGCTCCAAATCCTTCTGAATCCATTTGAGCGATCATTTTCTCAACTCGTGAGTAACGCTCAGGTTGTCCTTGCGGCAAAAGAGCCAATTGTGAAATTTTTGCAGAGGTAAATAACATGGCGGAAGCATTTTTACAAGCCGCTACGCAGGCCCCACAACCAATACAGGCAGCTGCAGCAAAAGCTTCGTCTGCATCTTGCTTAGGGATTGGCAACGAATTGGCGTCTTGGGCATTCCCTGTATTTACTGAAATAAAGCCACCAGAGGCAATAATACGGTCAAAAGCAGAGCGATCAACTGTCAAGTCTTTCACAATCGGAAAGGCAGCGGCACGCCATGGTTCGACTGTTATCGTTTCACCCGATTTGAAAGAACGCATATGTAATTGGCAGGTGGTAACTCCTTTAAGCGGACCATGCGGCCTTCCATTAATGTACATGGAGCACATTCCGCAGATTCCCTCACGGCAATCATGGTCGAATGCAACCGGCACCTTACCTTCATTAATGAGCTGATTATTAAGTACATCAATCATTTCTAAAAATGACATGTCCTCAGAAATTCCTGAAACTTGATAAGTTTCAAAATTCCCTTTTGTTTCTGCATTTTTCTGACGCCAAATTTTGAGCGTCAAATCCATATTTCCTTCCATTCTTATTTACGATTTGGGATTTGGGATTTACGATTTATCTACAAATCATAAAGTTATCAAATCCGTAAACTTATTATTCTAATTTATTAAAACCAATCTTATTCAAATGAAAACACAAACTTATTTATAAGATCTTTGTGCAATTTTTATATTTTCATACACCAAATCTTCTTTATGTAACTCGAATTTTGAGTCTCCTTTATACTCCCAAGCAGCTACATAGGCATAATTTTCATCATCACGCAGGGCTTCGCCTTCTTCCGTTTGGAATTCCTCTCTGAAATGGCCCCCGCAAGATTCATTCCTGTTCAATGCATCCACACACATCAACTCTCCCAATTCCAGAAAATCGGCTACTCTACCTGCTTTTTCCAATTCTGGATTAAAGTCATTGGCTTCACCAGGTATTCTCACATCGCTCCAAAACTCTTTTTGTAAGGCCTGTATTTCTGCAATCGCCTCTTTTAAGCCCTTTTCATTTCTGGCCATTCCACATTTATCCCACATGATTTTTCCTAACTTTTTATGGAAATAATCAACTGGTTTTGAGCCTTTTATATTGAATAATGTATCAATTCTATTTTGCACCTCTTTCTCAGCCGCTATAAATTCTGGTGCATCAGTTGGTATTGCTTTCGTACGAATATCACCTGCTAAATAAGCTCCAATTGTATAAGGAATTACAAAATATCCGTCTGCCAATCCCTGCATCAGCGCCGAAGCACCTAATCTATTGGCACCATGGTCTGAAAAATTCGCTTCTCCTAAAGCATAAAGCCCTGGCACTGAAGTCATTAAATTATAATCAACCCAAAGGCCTCCCATAGTATAATGCACCGCTGGGTAAATTCTCATTGGCAACTGATAAGGGTCTTCACCAGTAATCTGTTTGTACATATCAAAAAGATTACCATATTTTTCTTTCACTACTTCTTTACCCATTGATTGGATTTCGTCGGCAGTAGGGCTGTGCATACCTCTCTTGTTAGCCTCTGCTTTACCATATCGTAGAATCGCATCGGCAAAGTCAAGATAAACGGCCATTTTTGAACTACCTACTCCATAGCCTTCGTCACAACGTTCTTTTGCGGCTCTCGAAGCAATGTCTCGTGGCACTAAATTACCAAATGCAGGATAACGACGTTCTAAATAATAATCTCTTTCCTCTTCAGGAATGTCGTTGCCCAACCGGGTATCATTTTGTTTTTTAGGCACCCAAATTCTACCATCGTTTCTCAATGATTCAGACATTAAAGTCAATTTAGACTGATGGTCGCCCGATACTGGAATACAAGTAGGGTGAATTTGAGTATAACAAGGATTGCCAAAATAGGCTCCTTTTTTATGCGCTTTCCATGCAGCAGTTACATTGGATCCCATCGCATTGGTGGAAAGATAAAAAACGTTGCCATAACCGCCTGTACACAACAAAACGGCATGACCAAAATGTCTTTCTAATTTTCCAGTAATTAAATTTCTTGCAATAATCCCTCTGGCTTTTCCATCGATAGTCACAACTTCCATCATTTCGTGGCGGGTGTACATTTCAACGGTACCCAAACCAACCTGACGCTGAAGTCCCGAATAAGCTCCTAATAGTAACTGTTGGCCTGTTTGCCCAGCTGCATAAAAGGTGCGTTGAACTTGAGTACCTCCAAATGATCGATTAGAAAGCAAACCACCATACTCACGTGCAAAAGGTACACCTTGCGCTACGCATTGGTCAATAATACTACCTGATACTTCTGCTAGGCGATGTACATTCCCCTCACGAGCACGGTAATCTCCCCCTTTAATGGTATCATAAAAAAGACGATAGATAGAGTCTCCATCATTTTGATAGTTTTTTGCTGCATTGATTCCACCCTGAGCAGCAATTGAATGTGCTCTTCTTGGGGAATCTTGGTAACAAAATGCTTTTACTTTATAACCCATCTCGGCCAAAGAAGCGGCTGCGGATGCTCCGGCTAAGCCAGTTCCTACCACAATTATTTCGATATTTCGTTTGTTGGCAGGGTTAACTAAAGGCACTGTGGATTTATATTTTGTCCACTTTTTGTCAATTTCTCCAGCAGGTATTTTTGAATCCATTTTAAAAATTGTATTAAGTACTAAGTATTATGTATTAAGATTACTCAGCGTATTATGATGACAAATTTTGGCTTAAATACTTGGTACTTGATACCTAATACTTAATACCAACTTTTTATTTAATCCATCCCAAATACATCGAAATAGGCATCGATGCAAATATTAATGGAACAATAATTGAAAAGCCAATGCCCAGTTTATTAATAAATGGCATGTACTTTGGATGATTAAGGCCTATCGTTTGAAAAGCTGATTGAAACCCGTGTAATAAGTGATAAGCCAAAGAAATACAACCCAGTACATAAACTATTACAATCCACAAATGTTGAAAAATCTCTTTCATTTCACCGAAAAGGGTGTCTCTACCACTGGTTATTTCATCTGTAAGCCTGCTCACATACCAAAAATGACGAAGGTGTAAAATTAAAAATATGAGTAATAAAGTGCCTAATAAACCCATTGATCTTGAGTACCAGGTACTTGTTTCACTACTGACCATTGCATAGGCTACCGGTCGTTTCTTATTATTTTCGGCCCAAAGCATCAGACCATCAGCGGCGTGTAATATTAATCCAAGAAAAAGTACGATTTCTGCAGTACGAATAAAAACATTGTTGGCCATAAATTCGGCCGCATGATTGAATGTTTCACCACCATCATTTACAAAAATGCAAGCATTAATGCCACAGTGTACCAAAAGAAATGAGATTAGAAATAAACCCGTTAAGCCCATAATTAGTTTTTTACCTAAGGAGCTCGATAATGTAGTTTTTAACCAAGACATATATTTAATGAATTACAATTTTAAGGGTTTTCCTCCAAGATAAGCTTAGTAAAATATTTAAAGCTTTCATTGGAACTTTTAATTAGAAATTATCGAATAGTTATTATAACCAAAGCTACTAAGTGGCTGTTATTTATACTAAATTCTAATTTTATTCAAAACTACATACCAAAGAGATTCAAAACAATTAAAAATTATTTTTTAGCAATAATATTAGAAGTTTAATGTATTTTTCTAAGATAGTTTATATTAATTTGTAATCTATCAACCCAATTTTTAAATAAATGTTTTGAATTGATAACTTTGTGCAAATGATTTTTGGGGGAAGATTCACTCCAATAGAATTTTTTATTTGCTTTTTCGTTTTGATTTAAATCTCAGTAGAGTACTTTGTAAAATACCTCCCATTAGAAATTCAACAAAACCAAAAATGCGTCAATTGGAAATTTGAATTTGACCTTTAAAAGAAAAATGTTTCTATATGAAAAATAAAATATATAGCTTTTTTATCAATTTAGTTTTTATAATAGTAGCATTTAGTTTTGAAACTTATGCTACCCATCTAAGAGGTGGCGAGATTACCTTAAAAAGAAAATCCGAAAACGCACTTACCTATCTAATCACTATTACCACTTATACAGATGCGATTGGGGGCTTGGGTGCAAATAATAATCAGAATAAGTTAGATAATAATGGACTTAAGATTTACAATAATGGAGTCTTAGTGGCGCAAATGGAACCTCAAAGGGTAGATAGACGAAGTTTAAATAGAGAAACAGAAAAAAATGTTTACACTATTGAATACACTTTCAGAGCAAACGGCACCTATCTCATCGGAGCCAACATCAGAAACCGAAATGAGGATGTGGTAAACATGAAAGAGTCAGTGCAAACTAGCTTTTATATTGAAACATTGGTTATAATTAATTCAGAATTGGGATTGAACGGCACCCCACTTTTATTGAACCCAGCGGTTGATTTTACAGCTGCAATTGGCCAAAAGTTCATCCACAATTCAAATGCTTATGATGCTGAAGGAGATAGCTTGGCCTATCGATTGATTATCCCAAGACAAATACCTGACAATTCGGAAACTCCAAAATTAGTGAATGATTATCGTGACCCGACACAAGCTCCAGCAGGTGGTAAAAACGAACTAGGCAATGGCCCTTCGACCTTTAAAATTGACAGCCTCACTGGCGACCTCATTTGGGATGCGCCAGCAGCTAAAGGTCAATATAATGTAGCTTTTGAGATTTTAGAATATCGGAATGGCATATTGATTTCTATTACTGTTCGTGATATGCAAATCATTGTAAAAGAGGGTAAAAACAATAGGCCTTTATTAGAAATCCCCGATGAAATATGTATTCAGGCAGGTGAAAAGGTGAACCTAATTATTAAAGCCGTTGATAAAGATGATCATCCAATCGTAATTACTTCCTTCGGACCCGTTTACAAAAATGTAGATCCACCTTTAAATGGAGTTCCACCTACACAATATATTAATGCCCCTTGGGCAACTTTTATCTCAAGCATTACTCCTAAAACAAATGCCACAGGTACTTTTGAATGGCAAACTTCTTGCGATCATATCAGAGCCAAGGCATATGAAGTATTGTTTAAGGCTGAAGACACCCCAGCAGCAGGTGATCCTAAACTAACAGACACCAAAACCTGGCGAATTAGAATAGTAGCCCCATCAGTATTGGGTCTGGTGGCTAAGCCAAAAGGCTCAGGGGCTGTGGAACTGAACTGGACAAAATACAATTGTGCCCTACCTGGAGCCGAAATATTAATTTACCGCAAAGTAGGTTGTACTCCTTTTGAACCCAATACTTGTTTTGGCGGTATTCCACTCAATTTAGGTTATACTTTATTGGGAAGCGTACCAGTTGAAAACACGAGCTACGTCGACAAAGGTTTATCCAACAATATATTTTATAGCTATCGATTAGTGGTAAAATTTGCAGAAGCAACTGGCGGTGGCGAGGGCATTGTTTCAAAAGAGGTTTGTGTAAGTGTTCCTTTGCAAATGCCAATAATAACCAATGTTTCAATTGAAAAAACCAGCAAAACTGAAGGAGAAGTATTTGTGAAATGGACCAGACCTTTAGGTTTTTTGCCAGATGAAGCCGTTGGGCCTTACCAATACAGAATCAATAGAGCGCAGGGAAATAGTACGGTATTCACTTTAATAAAAACTATTGATACCAATATTTCTACCACCAACCCTGATACATCATTTACTGATATCGGTTTGAACACCACAGATCAAGTTTACAAATACAACGTTGAGCTTTGGTATACAAAAAATGGCACCTTTACCTTGTTGGATGGCACTCTGCCAGCTGCAACAGTTCGGCTATCGGCAACGCCAGCCGATAAATCTATCGCACTAAAGTGGGAAGCCAATGTACCGTGGAATAATGATAATCAGGTGCATGTAGTTTATCGTGAAACCACCCCGGGAGTATTCAATATCATTGCAGAAGTGTTGGTGAAAGATCCGAATACCTATACTTATGTTGACAATGGTCAGGATACCTATGCGGCGGATGGGACTAATAATCTACAACTTTCAAGTGAAGCTACCTATTGCTACAAAGTACTTACAGTGGGTGCCTATGCAAATATTGCTGCCGTTAGTGGCTTATTATTAAATAACTCACAAATCATTTGTGGGTCCCCTAAAAACTTCACAAAGCCATGCCCACCTGTACTTAAAGTAAATGAACTTAACTGTGAAGATTTGAAAGAAATTTCTTGTAAAGCTATCAATTTTGAAAACATTCTAAGTTGGACTGTAAGCCAGTCTGCAAACTGTGATACTACTTACAGGGGGTTCAATATCTATTTTGCTAGATATGAAGGCGATCCGTTGATAAAAGTTGCTTCGATTTCCGATGGAAGTTTAAGACAGTTTTCTCATGCGGGTTTGTCGTCTTTTGCGGGTTGCTATTATATAACAGCGGTGAACAAATACGGGAATGAGAGTGATCCAAGCAATAGGATTTGCAAGGACAATTGCCCAGATTTCCTTCAGTTCCCTAATGTAATTACCCCAAATAATGATGGACTAAATGATGACTTTCAGCCTATGTGGTGTGGTTTGTTCGTAAAAAGCATCATTTACACAGTGGTCAATAGAAACGGCGCAAAGGTATTCCAAAGCCAATCAGCTGATCCACTCATAAAATGGCCTGGAGTCAATAATGAAGGGGTTGAATTGCCAGTAGGCGTCTATTACTACGAAGCAGAAGTCACTTTTGATAGGTTAGTGAAAAATCCGCCAAAACAAAAAGTAAAAGGCTGGGTGGAGATTATTAGATAGTTCTTTTGAATTAGGAGTTTCTAGATTATGAGTAATGGATAATAAATGAAAATTTTGGGATGATGAATAATGAATTAGAAATTGATTTAAAAACTCATAAATATCCACTCACTAGTCAATACCCAAATAAGCCAATTTTACTTTTTGATGGGGTTTGTAACCTTTGTAATGGAGCGGTCGATTTTGTTATCAGACACGAAAAATCTTCTGAAATCAGGTTTGCCTCTATCCAATCAGAAGCCTCTCAATCAATTTTGAAAGCCCTCGGCAAGGATTCATCCGAAATGAACACCCTTTATGTGGTGGTGAATAATTCTATTTTGGAGAAATCCGAAGCAATACTCTTCCTCTCTAAATTCCTTAAAAAACCATGGTCTTTTGTCCAAATTTTTAAATTTTTACCTACCAGTTTTCTCAACATCATTTATGATTTTATATCAAAAAACCGATATCGTTTTTTTGGGAAAAGGGAAAGCTGCAGGTTACCCGACCAATCAATCCTTGACAGATTTTTATAAAAAAAGCCACCAACCTAAACAGGCGGTGGCTTAAAAATAGGTTTCTTTGGGTTATAAATTCATCTTCTTCAACTCCCCAACCGCAAAACTCGCTGCACGTGCAGTTAAAGCCATATAGGTAAGTGAAGGATTCACACATGAAGCTGAGGTCATAGCAGCACCATCGGTTACAAATACATTTTTTACTTCGTGAATTTGATTATATTTATTCAAAACAGAGGTCTTTTTATCACGACCCATGCGGGCTGTACCCATTTCATGTATGCCCAAACCGATATTTTTGTTGGCACCATTGTAGGCATTGATGTTTTTAAAGCCAGCTGCTTCCAACATTTCGGCCATATCATTGGCCATATCTTTACGCATATTATGCTCATTTTCACCCAAATCGGCATCAAAAACAACTAATGGCAATCCCCATTTGTCTTTTTTGGTATCGCTCAAAGTAAATCTATTGTTTTCGTTGGGCAGTATTTCACCAAAGCCTCCAAAACCGAAGCTCCATGGACCAGGCTTGGTTAGATCCTCCTTGAAAGCTGCACCAAAGCCATTCATACCAGTGCCTCTACCCCATCCGCCACGACTTGCACCACCTTGATAACCAAAACCACGCACATAATCCTTCGCTTTATTATTGCCCCAGTTTCTAAATCTTGGCACGTACATACCGTTTGGTCTTGCTCCGAAGTAATAGTCGTCGTCAAAGCCTTCCAATAATGAAGCGCTTGCCCCTACTCCCAAATGGTGATCCATAATGTTTCTACCCAATTGATCTGAATCATTACCCATTCCATTCGGGAAACGGTCAGATTTAGAGTTCATTAATATAGAAGTAGATTGAATAGCACCTGCATTTAAGAATATTATTTTGGCAAAATATTCTTTGCTTTCCATAGTATTTTGGTCAATCACTCTTACCCCTTTAGCTTTTTTAGATTTTTCGTCATACAACACTTCTGCCACTATCGCATTGTGAATCAATGACATACGGTTTGTTTTGGCAGCGGAAGCCAAGCCTCCTGCTAATGAACTATAATAGCCGCCATAAGGGCATCCCCGCATACATTTATTGCGATACTGGCATGCTCCACGACCTATAGCTGTGTGATGTGCACCTGGTTTTGTTAAGTGTGCCACACGGCCAACGGTGATTGGCCTTCCCATTTTGGCTTTCATAGCATTTTTAAAATGCTTTTCTGGTGCGGTAAAAGGCATCGCAGGCAAAAAATTACTATCTGGCAAAACAGCCAATCCTTCAGCAGTACCCGATACCCCGATATATTTTTCTACTTTAGCATACCAAGGCGCAATGTCTTCATATCGTATTGGCCAATCCACCCCATGTCCATCTTTTAAATTAGCCATAAAATCTTCTTTGTTCCAACGATAGGTTTGTCGACCCCATAGCAATGATTTACCCCCTGTATGGTAAGCACGAGTCCAATCAAATGGGCGCTTTTCAATATACGGTGAATCTTTCTCACTTTCGAAAAGATAGCGATGGTCTTCATTGGCAGTATAACCTGTACGCATTGCTGACCAATATTCTTCGGCAGCCATGGTGGTTACTCTTCCTCTATGTTCAAACATCCACGAATCTTTCATGGCCGTTTCGTAACCCTCCACATGCTTTATCTCACGACCACGCTCCAATACTAAAGTATTGAGCCCTAATTCTGTTAATTCTTTTGCTGCATAGCCCCCAGAAATTCCTGAACCTACCACTATGGCATCATAAGTGCGATCTTTTATTGAATCTATTATTATATTCATTTAATTTAAGAAATTTAAAATTTGGAAATTTGAATTTTTATCCAACTGAATGGGGAAGAATTCGTTATAAATAGGCAAATGCTTTTTGGCCTGGCTTCAATTTGGTAGCCATAAACTTTCCTGGAATCGGTTCGTAAACAAATGATTTTGTAACGCCATCTTCAGAGGTAAAATAACCTAAAAGAGTTAATTCTTTCATTAATCGCCAGAAAGGAACCCCTTTAGCCGCTTTTTCCATCGCTTCTTGGTCAACATTATCCCCAACTTTTACCTGTTTTACATTTCTTGCTTTCATTTCTTCGATGGTATCAGCTTCCATTTTTTTCAATATTCCCACTTGATCAGCGGAACCTTTACTTAAAAAGTTTAAATCAGCCAATTTATTCACTCCAGCTAAAAAACTCGTATGCTCCAAAGGATAGTAGCAATCCTTCAACATTAGTTCAATAAAGGCGGGTACACCCACATCCTTAGCGCCTGGTGTCGATGTTTTAGGAATGATATGCTCGGCCACCTCAGCTACGATACTTCTTTGAGCAGCAGTAAGCACAAAATTGCCAGAAAAATTTGATTTTACATTGCCCATTTTTTCCATCGCCATCAGGGTTGGGCTGCTAATTGCTGCACCAATCATCATGGCCACACGATTCATGGCATCTCTTCTATTCATCATTATCTTGTTTTTAAAAAATTCGAAAAAATTTCAATTATTTAACGTAAAAATACCATTAAATAATCTTACAAAATAAATAAAAAATATGCTTATTTCTATCTTGATTGTAAAGAAATTATGTTTTTATAAGAAAATAACTAAATAATTTGGGGCATTTAATATTAATCAGGATGTTTTACCGATTTTTGCAAATTATTGATTATTAAAAAATTATTTTTCTCGTGAAATCACCATAATCTGAAGGTCAACAATCACAGGTGAGTAGATTGGAGATTCCTTTAGACCTTAAAAAAACACTTATATACTCATGAAGCTTTCAAAAGAAAGAATTTTCACACCTTATCAAGTTTTCATGATTGCTATTTTGGCAATTATTCAGTTTACTGTAATCCTTGATTTTATGGTTTTATCGCCATTAGGGGCTATTTTAATGCCGAAATTGAATATCACAACTGCACAATTCGGTTTTGTGGTGTCTGCTTATGCATTTAGTGCGGGTGGCACTGGCTTATTGGCGGCCGGCTTTGCCGATAGATACGATCGCAAAAAATTTCTACTTTTCTTTTATGTTGGCTTTTTAATTGGCACCATTTGCTGTGCAATGGCCAATACTTACGAATTTTTGTTGGCCGCACGAATTGTTACAGGGATATTTGGAGGGGTAATTGGCTCTGTCGGTTTTGCAATAATTACTGATTTGTTCAAATTTGAGGTACGTGGCCGTGTGATGGGTTTTGTACAAATGGCCTTTGCCTCGAGCCAGATATTAGGTTTACCCATTGGCTTGTATTTGGCCAATCAGTTTGATTGGCATGCTCCTTTTTGGTTAATAGCTATTTTTGGAATAATCGTTGGGATTATTATTGCTTGGAAAATGAAACCTGTAAACGAGCATATCAAATCTGATTTTGATCATAACGCTTTCAAACATTTATGGGAAAATATTTCCAAACCATTACATTTAAGGGCTTTTTTAGGCACAGCTTTGTTGGCCACCGGTGGTTTTATGCTTATGCCTTTTGGCTCAGCTTTTAGTATTAATAATTTGGGAATTACAATGGCCCAATTACCCACAATCTATTTTGTATCTGGCTTATTCTCAATTCTAACAGGGCCTATTTTAGGCAAATTTGCTGATAGTATTGGCCACTTCAAACTCTTTTTTATCGGCACGATTGTAACAGGAATTTTGGTGTATATTTATTGTAATTTGGGTATAACACCGCTCTGGCTTGTAATCGCTGTAAACGTTGTAATGTTTGCCGGAATAATGGCCCGTATGGTTTCGTCTGGCGCATTAATTTCGGCCATTCCAGCTCCTAAAGATCGTGGGGCTTTTATGAGTATTAATTCATCCATTCAGCAAATATCTGGAGGTGTGGCTTCTTTTGTAGCAGGCTTAATCGTTCACCAAAATTCAACTGGCTTTTTGGAAAACTATCCCGCTCTCGGCTGGACCGTTATTGGCTCAATGATAGTCGCCTTAGGTTTAATCTACTGGCTATCAAGGCATATTACAAAACTAAAGACAGCAATGAACGTGGTAAGCCCTGCTTAAAACCATGAACAGAATCGAACGAATATCGGCTATTTTGATCCAATTGCAATCAAAAAAAATTGTAAAAGCTCAAGAAATTGCCGATCGTTTTGACATAAGCTTACGCACGGTTTATCGGGATATTCACAGCCTAGAAGAATCAGGGGTGCCTATCATTGGGGAGGCTGGAATCGGGTATAGTTTAATGGATGGCTACCGTTTACCTCCTATTATGTTCACTAAAGAAGAAGCAATGGCTCTTATCACTGCTGAAAAATTAGTTGAAAAATTTGCCGACAATTCCATAAAAACCACTTATGAATCAGCTCTTTATAAAATAAAGTCTGTATTAAAACCTATCGAAAAAGATAACCTTAACAATTTAACCAACCATATTCAAATTGTTCAAAACCAATATGATTTAAGACAGGATTCTAATTCTGCTATTCAGAATATTCTAAAAAGTATCGAGGGAAAAACACAAATTAAAATCAACTATTTCTCCAATCATTCACAAGAAAATAATGAAAGGGTAGTTGA
>JAZKGO010000076.1:45492-48432 GCA_040385875.1 Bacteroidota bacterium | reverse complement strand
ATTAACAAAAAAAGAAATGACACAAATCGAATTATTTTTAGAAGAGTTTGAAGCCGAATCGGTAACCACTCATAAAATGCTGAGTTTGGTACCAGCCGAAAAATTTGACTGGAGGCCTCATCCAAAATCAATGACACTATACAGCCTTTCCAGCCATATTGCCGACATCGCCAAATGGGTAACTTATGCCATAAAAAAGGATGTTTTGGATATTTCCACAGCAGAGTTTGCCACTCCTAAAATGAGTACAACAGCGGAAATTTTAGCCTATTTCGAAGAAAACTTCAAAAATTCTGTGGCTGATTTGAAAGTAGCAGATGAAACCACATTTGGCAATAATTGGAAGCTTCAATATGGCGATCAGGTTTTAGTTTCAATTACTAAGGCCCAATGTATTCGCCATGCAATAAGCCAAACAATCCATCACAGAGCTCAACTAGGGGTGTTTTTGAGATTATTAGATATTCCGATTCCTGGAAGCTATGGACCAAGTGCAGATGAAATGGGAGGATAGAAAATTGGAGTTTTCATTTCGCCCTTTTGGCGAAATGAAAACAAAATCATAAACTAAACCAGTAGGTCAGTTTAGCAAAAAGTGCACGGTTTTTGGGTGCATGAATAGCTGTATTATAATTGTCAGTATAAACCAAAAAGAAATCAGAAACCGGAGCAAAACGATATTGAAGTCTGGAATTAATATTCAGGTTTTCGAATTGACTATTATATTGAATAAATGAAGTCCAAAATACCTTTTTTGAAAAGGTAATATCTACATTGGGGCCTATTAGATAAACCTTATTTTTTAGGTTTCCAATCTTAATATCATTATATGACAAATTCATTGCCACCAAACCATACGGTTGAAAGCGATAATTAAGTGTTCCAACAAGACTTACTATATTCCCATTAAAATATTGGCCAACTAAAGGAGTTGCGGTAAAACTTAATTTTTTTCTTAAATCACTTACAATATTGGCATTAATATTATAATAAGTATAAGAAGTGCCATTGCCTAGTTTTGGCATTTTCCCATTCGCCCTTAATGCATCAAACTCATTAAATAAATAGGTATAATTCTGGTTGATTGCGACCAAAAATCTAAAACTACTCTGGAAAGCTAACATAAAAAATGGACCTGCCACCCGATCGGTCAAACCTATTTCTTTATTACGATATTCGTCATAGGCCATGCCAAAGCTAAAACGATTAATCGATGACTTTTCAGGAAAAATATTAATCCCAATAGTAGGATTAATATGAAAGAAGTTCTTTCTTGGCAAAAATCCTACCTCAGCATTATACCCTTTCCCTACCCAGTCGTGCTGCCATTTGGCAATTAATTTTCGTGCGCTATAATTCAAAACCATGCCATGAGCAAAGGCATCGTCTAGCTGAACTGGCGAAAAAGATTGATGATAAAATGTTTTGCTTTGCCAATGGGTATTCGCCGAAAGGTAGTTATATTCAAGTCCTCCCACTCTATTATATCGATTGGTGCCATTTTCTGGTTCATCAACCCGCACCTTGTTTACAAAAATAGCTGCAATATTTGACCGATCAAAAACCTTCCTTTGTACAGAGGTTACCGTATAATTATCAGCTGAAATTTGGTTAGTTTCATTTCTGGCTGTTTGGATATTCATGAAACCGACTCTCCAATTATCGTCGATTTTACCAGAAAGCCGCATTCCATATCTGATTTTATTTTGCACATTTACTCCCAAAGTAGAGTCAAAAGCAATGCCTATTTTTCTGGAAAAAAACGGGCTCATTAATTGATTGCCAATACCCACATTCGCACCCGAAGGAGGCAAAAAAGGATTCACATTAAAGCTACCAAAACCAGTAAATAAGTCTGAATTTTCATTGAAAAACTGTCTTTGTTCTGGTAGTGAAATATCAAAACGAGTAAGGTTAACTACCTGACGATCAGCCTCCACATTAGAAAAATCAGGATTAAAAGTCAAATCTAAATTCAAGCCAGAAGTAACCGATATTTTGGCATCGGCACCAAAGCCCGGTGTAAATCCGTTTGCTTTAGATTGAGGATTTTCAAAATCCTTGACTATTTGACTTGAGATATAAGGTATAAATGAGCCGTTCAATCCCGACTTCTTAAGAGGCTTTTCGAACTGCACAGGAATGGCATAACCCAAATGCATAATGATTTGATTTTGAGGCAGTTGCACTATTGAGGTAGTTTCATTACTCTGAGTATCAAAGCGATACACTTTAAAATTCCAATTTTGACTGGCGTCCTTGAATCGTAACGTTGAAAAAGGAATAGCCATTTCACAAACCCATGCCGATTCTTCTTGTTTGGTGAAACAGGTCCATTTGTTGTCCCAACTCATATTAAAAAAACTATTATCCGTACCCCCATTATAAATGAGTGATTCACGGGTTACCCCATATGGATTGCAGCCAAATAAAAAACCATTAGTAAAGTCGTTGAAAGTATCGAATACGAAGCTGATATTGTCGTTACCTCCAGCTCTATAATCTCTTTTGAATGAGGGAATTACATAATTATTCCCTGGAGTGAGCATACGAGCGGCCAGATAAATATTATTCTTGTCATAAGCCAGATACACTTTGGTTTGGTATTTGGCGAGCATGGTATCAGAGGGAAATGCTTGCCAAAAATTTGTAATTTCCTCGGCATTTTTCCAAATGTTTTCATCCAATGTTCCATCCAAATTTATTTTTTCGGTAATTTCCTTAATGATATAAGGACTTTGAGAATAGGTAAATTGGGAAATGAAAATGAATAGTATTACTTTTTGAAATGATTTCATTCACAAAATTAAGGATAATCCGATAAAAAATAAGCTGATTTGGCCTGATATTCTTAGAATAGTGATAAAAACAGCTAAATACCTCTTCAAACTTAGCCGAAATTAATAGAGGCAGCGGACACTCATATTTTTACACTGCATA
>JAZKGO010000076.1:37577-45392 GCA_040385875.1 Bacteroidota bacterium | reverse complement strand
CCAGATTGCTTGGCCGGCTTCCATTTTGGCATTGCTTTTATAACTCTAATTGCTTCTTCATCAAGTCCAAAACCTAATCCTTTCAATATTTGAATGTCTTGAATATCTCCATTTTTTTTCACAATAAAACTTAAAAATACTTTGCCTTGTACATTTGCACGAAGCGCTGGATTAGGATACCTTAAATTTTTTGCTAAAAATTCGCCCATACCACCTTGACCTCCCGGAAATTCTGCGTTTTCTTCCACAACGGTGAAAACTTCTTCTTGTAATTGAGATATTTTAGCCAAATCATTCCAATCTGTACTGTTAGTTCTCGTAATTATTTCAACCACACCGTCTTTTCCTTTTTCGCCATATTTTGTTATTGCATCTTGTACAGTAACCACATTAACGGATTGAATTTTAGCTTCATCTAATTCCTTTACTTTGGCCAGAGAAATTTCCTTACCATCTAAAAAATAAATTGGTTGTTTCTCAAATTTATTTTTATCAATGAATGCTTCATCATCGCTTTTTAAAACTATCTCAACTACTCCATTTTTACCTTTTTGACCAAATTTTCTTATAGCAACATCCCCTTTTGAAATACCGATTGCCTTTATCGAAGTATTATTAATCGACATTGCAATTTTTTTAGTGACTTCTTTACCATTTATGTAAAATAAATCAGCATGGTCATAATCTACACCAGTTGTTTTCTCAAAAGGCCTTGAATTTGAGTTTTCAACACCCTCCAAAACAAACGAAACAGGCATTGCAAATTCAGAATTTACGGCTCTTCCGTTTTGTTTTCCTGGATTCCAATTGGGCATTTTACCAATTACTCGTACTGTTTCTTCGTCCAATCCGGAACCCAATCCTTTCAAAATTGAAATATTAGAGATTTCTCCATCTGCTTCTACAATAAACTTTGCAAAAACCTTACCTTGAACATTGTTTCTTTGTGCCTCTTTAGGGTATCTCAAATTTCTTTGTAAAAATTTCCCTAATTCAGCTTGACCGCCAGGAAACTCCGCATTTTGCTCCACTATTGAAAATATCTCTCCGTTAACTGGCTCATTTACAATAGATTTAGTTTTGATTGTATCCTTAAAAAAATTAGGAGAATAAGCTACAACCACCGTTTCCATTAGTGAAATTATCTGCTTTTTCATTATAACTGAATAATAATTTTGGTCACTTATTGGCACCTCCATACTTTCAAAACCCACATGCGATACGATTAAAACAGTTTTTGAATCTTTAATATTTATTTTAAATGCACCTTTCAAATCAGTTGTTGTACCCCTATATGCTCCTTTTATTATTATTGATGCGCCAACTACAGGTTTGTTTTCTTCATTCAAAATCACGCCGGACACTACATTATCGTTCATTTTTTCTAATAAGCCTGCCACATTTTCACCATTGGCAATAAAGGCCGAGGCAAAAATTAACATCCCTAAAAATAGTGGAAAAATAAGACCGTATTTGAGCACAGCCACTTTGTTGGATCGCTTTTTGTTTAACATTTCTATTCTCATTTTTAAAGATGTTTTTGTGAAAAAATTATTGACCAGAACGCTAGGGTGCGTTTGAAATTTTTCTGAAAAAAGTAGCATCACATAATCTATTTTGCTGGGTAAGCTTTGGCTAGCGATTTCATCCGCAATGAACTCGTGGATATTCTTAATGGCAGTTTTATAAAGGTATATCACCGGATTAAACCAACAGAATATCCCAATTATTTCAAAAAGCAATACGTCAAACGAATGAAATTGGCGAGCATGCACACGTTCATGATCGTAAATAACATCGTCAGGATCAAGCCCATCTGCAATAAAAATGGTGTTGAAAAATGAAAAAGCCTTACTTATTGGCGTGATCCCATATAAATAGCGGTACAGATTGAAAATATTCATGATTAATTTTAACCCTAAAATGATACAACCTACTCCATAAACAACTGATAAATAACTAGTTACGTCAAAAGTTTTCTCAACTTTGGCATTTGAAACCACAAATTCAGGCAAGTTCATTTGCACAATTACTTCAGTTGTTTTTTGGGTTATGAACCAACTTTGTACCATATCCAAATTCCACAAAGGAATTGCGAATGACACCAAACAAGATATTACCAAATAAGCCCGGTTGAAGTTGTTGAAAGTTTCCTTTCGAAGCAACACCCAATAAAATCCGTAGAAAATTATAAGGTATAAGTTGCTCTGCAATAAGTAATTGAGTCCATTCATGAGTAAAAAGTTATGAGTTATGAGATATTAGTTATGAGTATTTGATAGCACTCATAACTTATCACTTATAGTTTATCACTAGATTTCATTGCTTCAATCATTTTCAAAATCTCGTCAGCCTCTTTTAAGTCAATTTGTTTTTGACTTACAAAAAACGACATCATTTCTTCGACTGAATTCTTGAAATAGCCACCCATCAGCTTATTCGTGATAAAAGTTCTATATTCTTCCTTGGACACAACTGGGAAATATTCATGCGTTTTGCCATATGCATTATGATCAATAAAGCCTTTCGTTTCCAATATTCTAATTATTGTAGATACAGTATTGTAGGCTGGCTTCGGCTCTGGCAATTGCTCAATTACATCTTTCACAAAGCCTTTTTCTAATATCCAAAGCACTTGCATAATTTCCTCCTCAGCACGAGTTAACTCTCTTATTTCCATTCTATTAAATCTATTATTTATTTAAGTCAATTATTTCAAATAAATATAAAACTATTATTTTAGTTTTGCAACTAAATAGGCAGTTATTTTTTGTCATTTCGCACGTAGTGCAGAAATCTGAATTCCATACGGTTCAACAGATTTCTGCCTGCGGCGAAATAACACTCCAGATAATCATTCCAAAGCAAAAACAATTGGCAAGTTAAATCTCGACTTCACGGCCCTACCTGACTGCTTACCTGGACTCCAATTTGGCATCGCTTTTATTACACGTACCGCTTCTTCATCACAGCCGAATCCTATTCCTTTTAATACTGTTACATCTGATATCTGGCCATTTTTATCCACTATAAAACTCAGAAATACTTTGCCTGAAATACCTGAATTTGAGGCTTGTCTAGGATATTTTAGGTTTTTTTGCAGAAATTTAGTCATTTCAGAATTGCCGCCTATAAAAAAGGCTTGTTGCTCAACGAAAACTGGTCGATCTTCTTCAACAGGCTTAATTTCTACCATTTCCATAATTTTAGCAGTTTCGTCAATTACTGGAGTTATATCAGTTGGTTCACCAAGATTTGTTTCAATTGCGGCCGGTGCGTCTTTTAAATCGGCTTGAGTTGGTGGTAAATCTTCAACCTCAACCAATTCATCTACTACAATTTTAGGTGGTAAAAAACGAGTTGTAGGTAAGTCTGGCACTTCAATAGGTGTAGGAGGAATTACTACCGGTGGTACATCAGTTGGTGGCTTCGGCAAATTTTCTAAATTGATAATTCCAACTATCTTGTCAATTTTCTTCGGATTAAATTTTGCATAAAGTGTTGGAATGGCCAAACCAAAAACAAACAATGCGGTTCCTGTAAAAAATGCTCGATTGATTGTTTTCAGATAGCTCATTCTCAAATTATAAGCACCATATTCCTTATTTTTGTTTTGAAAAACTATTTCGTCTAAAGTACATTCATTTTCAAAAACTGTTTGCTCACAGAGCCCTGCGGGATTAATTGTTGATTTTTCCATGACCTTTATATTTAAATTTTATACTAACTAAAAGCTTAGGTCAAAGCTATAACTATATTTTTAGTTTTACAACTATTTTCATAGTTTTTTTGAGAAATATTTACACCATCTTGTTTATCAACTACTTAAATGATCATTAATTTTCTAACTCTTGGATTCTATGATGGATTAATCCAATGAGCTAAAACACCAAAAAACTTGTATTTTTGCAAATTGGCTTTTCAAAAATTACAATTATGCTTTCAAAATATTCAGTAGTTATAATTTTCTCTTTTCTATTGATTACCTGTAAAAAAGAAACGCCCACCGAGCCGACTATATTAAAAATGGACAGTCAATTCAGACCTTTCTTTAATAGTTTTTTGAAGGAGGCCAAAGAAAGAAATGTTTCGATAGATACCACTAATTTAATTTTAACAGTTGCAAAATCAAGCAATAATCTTTCAGAACCTTGCGGCACTTGTACGCAAAAGCTTGATAATCAGAATGCTCAAAAAATAATTGAAATTAATAGCTCTAATTCTGCATGCTGGCAAATCGCTACTGATAATGCAAAGGAGGCTCTTATTTTTCATGAATTGGGGCATTGTTTATTAGGGCGAATTGAACATAAAACGGAGAAGTTTTCGGATGGAAGTCCAAAAAGCTTGATGCATCCCGACAATTTTGATCTTTACTCACCCTGCACCTATGCCATCGATGGCTCAAACGATTGCAACAAAACCAGTAGACGCAAATACTATATGGACGAACTTTTCAATCCCAATACCCCCTCACCCGATTGGGCAAAATAAAGGCAAAGTTCAATTTCTACTCTTAATCATCACTTTTCATAGAATTAATTTCACAAAAACATTTTATTTGGAATTAATCTAAATAAAATTTGGAAGTTATTTATTTGTTAATCTATCTTTGTTCATTATTTATAATTAATCTAAATAAATACAGACATATATCCATGAAAACTATTCTATACTTTGCATTATTACTATTCAGCATCAATATCGTTGCCCAAAATGGTCATTTAAAAGGACTTGTTTCTAACAGTGAAGGTAAACCTGCTGAATTTGTAAGTCTAAAATTGAAAGAGCTTCAAAAAGGTACCACCACAAATGAAAAGGGTGAATTTTCAATCAACAATTTACAACCTGGACACTACACCTTAATAGCCTCTTTCGTAGGTTTCAAAACATTAGAACAAAAAGTGATTATAGAATTAGAAAAAACCACTGGAATTGCGCTCGAACTCTTTGAAAATTCAGAGTTATTAAAAGAGATTATTGTAAAAGGATACGTGAATGCGAATGAAAAAGTAACCTCCATTGGAAAGCTTCCTATCAAAGCGATGGATTTACCACAAAGTTTTGCAGTAATTGACAGACAAATGATTGACAATCAACAGATAAAATCAATGTCTGATGTATTAGCAAATGCCAATGGAATGTATATCATGGGAACCACAGGGGGGTACCAAGAGGAGATCGCTGGACGTGGATTCTCATTAGGAAGTACCAATACTTTTAGAAATGGTGTACGATACTTCAATGGAATGATGAGCGATTTTAGCAATATCGAAAAAGTAGAAATCTTAAAAGGTTCGTCAGCCATACTATTTGGCAATGTGGCGGCGGGTGGTATTATCAATTTAGTCACCAAAAAGCCAAAGTTTGAATTTGGTGGTGAAGTATCGATGAAAGTAGGCAGCTTTGGGCAGGCAAAACCTTATTTAGATATTTATTCTGGCATTGGCAAAAAACAAAATATAGCCTTTCGCTTAAATGGATCCTATGAAAAAGCCAATAGTTTCCGCAAGGGAGTAAGTTCTGAAAGATATTATATCAATCCTTCTGTGTTGGTAAAACTAGGCAAAAAAACAGAAATATTAGTGGAAACCAATCTTTCAAATGATGAGCGCACTCCTGACTTTGGGGCTGGTATTATCAACTACGAAATTGTAGAATTACCACGTGACCGATTCTTGGGAGTTGCCTGGAGCAATTTTAAAGCCAATCAATTGTCAACAAATGTTATTATAAGTCATTCATTATCTGATAATTGGAAGTTAAATCTTACCGCAGCATCTCGCAAATACGAGACGAGTCTTTTTGCCAATACAAGACCCAACTCTGGTACAATGATCAACAAAGAGGGTATGTGGATTCGAAATATCCAAAAAACAGATGTAATCGATCAATACAATTTGGCTCAGCTGGATCTGACAGGTACTTTTAAAATACTTAATACCAATCATCAGGTATTAATAGGGGCCGAAACCGATCAATTTGATACAAAAACCACCGCATACAGTCAAGTAGCTCGGTATGACACTGTGAATATTTTTGGTTCTAAAACCTATAAGACCAGAAATGATATTCCTAATATGACTATTGCAACAATTACCAATGCTCCTATCAATAGATTTGGGGTGTATGTACAAGATTTGATTAGCCTCAATAAATACCTAAAAGTATTGGCTGGCGTTAGATACAGCTATCAACAAACTGACAGTGAAGTACTTACAGCAGCTACTAATAAAACAGTTGTAAGTAAAAATTATGATGGTGCCTTCTCACCAAGGCTCGGCGTTGTGGTTCAGCCCAATAAAAACCTATCTATATTTGGCAGCTATGCTAATTCGTTTGCACTCAATACAGGTGTGGATGTGGAGGGTAATGCATTGAAGCCTTCACTTACTGACCAAATTGAGCTCGGTATTAAAAAACAAATGTTGAACAACCAACTTTCCCTGAACGTCACGGCTTATCAAATAATTAATGACAATTTAGCTCAAATATCATTGGCCAATGGTAATACCAACACTAATATCAAAGAATTGGTGGGTAAAGTAGCCAGCAAAGGTTTAGAAATTGATTTGATGGCTCGTCCCATTCAAAATTTAACCCTTGCAGCAGGATACAGTTATAACGAAACCAAATATGTAAAATCGAATACTTATGTCGAGGGTAGTCTATTGAAATACAACCCAAACCATACTGCAAATTTATCAGCGAATTACAGTATCTCAAATGGTAAATTGAATGGTTTAAACATTGGGCTAATTGGACTATATTTCGGAGATCGTCAGGCCGGACGCTCTACTCGAGTACAAGTTGCAAATGATTCGTACAAACTAATAGATATCCCTAGTTATCAGCAAATTGATGCTACTTTGGGTTACAAATTCAAAAAAGTTACATTGGGTGCCAAAATGGGTAATTTATTCGATGTATATAACTATAATGTACATGATGACAATAGTGTAAATCCAATAGCTCCACATAATTATTCAGCTAGTATAGCTTTAAAATTCTAAAAGTTAATCCATTACAAATCAATGCCCTAAGTCAAACTTATAATTTGGACTTAGGGTATATTTTTAAAATAATTTAAATATATGCAATTTAATAAAAGAGCACTTCATCGTGATTTTGGTTATTTTTATATCGGCCTTATTGTTTCATTTGCCGCCTCTGGTTTGATGATGAACCACCGCCAAAGCTGGCATCCAGATAAATATACCACTGAAACCAAGCAAGTAAACGTACAATTGCCATCCAATGAAAAGGAAATCAATGAGGATTTCTCCAAAGATTTGGGTAAAAAACTAGGTATAGAAGATAAGTTCAGGCGGTTTGTTATTAAAGACGGGAATCTCAAAATCTCGTATGAAAAAAATGATTTGGAAATAGCTATTCAATCGGGCAAAGGTGAAATAGTTACTTTCAAAAAGACCCCTATCATCTCGCAAATGATGCTTATTCATAAAAACAATAACAATAATTGGTGGATCTATTATTCTGACATTTTTGCATTGAGTCTCATTTTCATTGCCATTACAGGCGCTACATTGGTACAAAAAGGCAAGCTAAGTTTTAGACAAAGAGGCTGGAAATTGGCTTTGGCAGGAATAATTTTCCCATTGCTATTTTTGATATTTTTAAATTAGAAGAGTAATCTAAAAAAAGGACCTGATAATCTAAAAACTATCAGGTTCAATAATAAAACGGAAATTCTTCTTATCTACTTTGCATTTAATTTGGTCACCACGCTTGAAACAGTAAAACTAGCAAGCTTTACCCCTCCTGAATAAATACCCTCAGAAAAAAGACCATCTA
>JAZKGO010000076.1:0-37477 GCA_040385875.1 Bacteroidota bacterium | reverse complement strand
CCATTTTTTAAATTGGATGATGAAAACGCCATAATCGCTTTCCATCTAATGCCCTTCTAGGCACTACCTCATGCTCTTTTGGGCTTAGTTAATCATCAGGATTGACCTTACAGGCTGATAAAGAAGTAATTAATAAAAAATAAATAGTAATTTTTAGCAGATTTAACATGATCCTTGAAGTTAAATAATTGATTCGTAAGTATAAATAATACGTGGGCTTAAAAAGATATGTTGCTTCTCCCGAAAGCAAAAAAAGCTAATAGTCAACAATGATGGCTACAGACAAACGATTAGATTTATTATTTGAAATACAAAAACAAAGAAACTACCAAATATTAAGAAAATATTGATAATTTTATTAAAGTTAGTTGCAGAGTATATTGAGGATGTAGTCTGGCTTAATTTTCCAAATGATTTATTCTAAAATTTAAACTTTAAAAAATCATGTCCGTATTAAAAGTAATCGAAGTAATGGCCTCTTCCTCAAAAAGCTGGGAAGATGCTGCAGCTCAAGCAGTTACAGAGGCATCAAAGTCGCTGAGAGGCATTAGGTCAGTAAATATTTCTAACCAAAGTGCCATTGTTGAAAATGGAAAAATAACTGAATATCGAATCAATTGCAAAATGTCATTTGAAATTGAACATTGATAAAACAATTAGCTATAAAATTTGATCATTTACCTAATTAAAAAAAATAGAAATAAAATGGGAGGAAATTTCAAGTTTAGGATATTAGTCATGCTATTGATGGGTGGAATAGCCTTATTTTCGTACTATTCGAGGATGGAGGTGAATCCTATTACGGGCAAAAAACAGGCGGTAAGTCTTACACCAGAACAAGAAATAGCAATGGGGTTGCAGTCAGCCCCCCAGATGGCTGCCGAATTTGGCGGGATCTACAGCGACCCAAAAGCCCAAGGAATTGTAAAAGCAATTGGTAATAAGCTGGTTAATGGCACTCAAGCCAAAGAATCTCCCTATCAGTTCGACTTTCACTTATTGGCCGATCCAGAAACAATTAATGCATTTGCATTACCAGGTGGTCAAATTTTTATTACAGTTGGTTTGCTAAAAAGGTTAAATACTGAGGATCAGATAGCTGGAGTATTGGCACACGAAATTGGCCATGTTATCGGAAGGCATTCGGCGCAACAAATGGCCAAAAGTGACTTGACAAATGGCCTATTAGGAGCGGTGGTTTCAGCCACTGCCGACCCATATGGCAATAACAGTGCAGGAGCTATCGCCAGTTATGTAGGCAATATGGTCAATATGAAATATGGCCGTGAAGACGAACTTGAATCGGATAAATATGGGGTAAGATATATGCAAGAAACTGGTTATAACCCTGCTGCAATGATTGATGTGATGGAAATTTTGAAACAAGCGGCAGGCGGTGCTGAACGTCCATCAGAGTTTCAAAGTACACACCCAGACCCTGACCATAGGATTGGTGAAATCAAAAAAATGATTGAAAATTTTAAAAATACAGGTTCGTGGGATTATTGATTCAATTATTAAAAAATAATTTCCGTTTTATATTTCAATTCTAATGACTATTATCATGACAAATAAACCTAATGTTACCAAGATTTTGGGGATGCTTTTAATCATTCTATTTTCTAATAATTATTTAAATGCTCAAGAAAATTTTAGCGAAAAAAAGGCAGGTAATGTCATTTATCTTTCCATGCCAAATTATTTGTTGAAAACCAATACTTTAAATGATTCGGCCATTTTGCAATATATGAATGCTTCAAAAGAGGCCTATGTCATAGTAATTGATGATTCAAAGGCTGAACTTGAGAGTCTAGGAAGCAAATATGAAAGTATTTCTGATTTTCACTATTCAACCTCTAAAAAATTGATTGAGGGTCTCAAAAATGCCAAAGAAACCAACAAAAAAACCTTTAAAATAGGAACATCCAATTATTCTCAATCACTGCTAACGGGTCTTTTCACTAGTAGTAGTGGTACTGAAATTGGGATTTCATATCTTTTAACTTATATTGAAACTTCAGAGCATTATTACCAAATTTTGTGTTGGTCAACCAAAGAATTTTATGCAAGTCTTGAGAGTGATTTTGCCAAAATAAGTACAAGCCTGAAAGAAGGCAATTGTAAATGATTCCGTAAATATTACCCTTATACCCAACAGAACTATAATAATTAGTTTTTAAATTTACAGATAATTAAAAAACTAATGAAGAATACTCTTTTTATACTACTGATAATTTTGTTAAACAATAGAGTAGTATTGAGTCAAAAAAATGCAAGTAGTACTGACAGCTTACTTCGGCCTACTACTTTACTCAATCCTGTCATAATTTCTGCCAATCGGCAGGCTACATTTCGGTCAGAAGCACCGATTTCTATCTTTCAATTAAACAGTCAAAAAATTAAAGAGACGAATGCCAACTTACTCACCGAACTTCTCAACAAAGTACCCGGAGTCGTAATGGCTAGTTTCAATCATGAACAACATACAATTGCCATTCGTCAACCCATTGGATTAAACCCTTATTTTTTATATTTGGAAGATGGTATTCCGATTCGACCTATGGGGATATTTCAAAACAACGGCTTAATCGAGATCAATCAATCTGCTATCGAAAACATTGAAGTAATAAAAGGGCCATCCTCCTCATTGTATGGGCCAGAGGCTGCGGGCGGTGCGATCAATTTCAATTCAATAAATTCCTCTGAAAAAAATCTCTATTCCATTGGTTTTCAACACGATTCATTTGGATATTTTCAATCTAAAGCCAAATATTCAGGAAAAATATCTAATAAATTGGGGATAGCGGTGGCTGGCCTTTTTTCAAAGCAAAAAAATGGATGGCAGCCCGCCAGTGATTATTCAAAATTTGGGCTCAACACTAAGATCGATTATACAATCAATAATAAAACAAAATTGATTCTGGCTGTTTCCAATAATATTTATGATGCACAAGCAGGAGGAAGTGTGGATAGTGTCACTTTTTACAGTAGAAAATTTGTAAGTCAGGCTGATTTTGCCTACCGCAAAATTAGTGCGCATAGAGCTAGATTAACCCTCGAAAAACAGTGGAATAGCCTCAATTTCAGCCAAATACATTTAATAGCTCGTCAAAATAAGATTGGTCAGTTTCCTGCTTATTCTATTCGAAGAATCACGGGTAATGCAGCGAATGCACATGGAGAAATCAATGAAAATAGTTTCAAAAGTATCGGATTTATTTTTCAAAATACGAAAGAATTTTCTTCAAAAAAGATCAAATTAATCAATGGATTATCTGCAGACTATGCCCCCAACGATTATTGGGCTTACTATGTGCGACTCAATAGAGACACCAAAACGGGAGTTTACACTGTAAATAAAGAGCGGCCCGATTCGATGCTGGTAAATTATCAGGCCAAAATATTGAACTTGGCCACCTATGCTCAGCTAGATTGGGATATAATGCCCAAGCTGAAAATGACTCTTGGTGCAAGATATGATTTGATGAGTTATAATTTTGATAATGCGCTAAAATCATCGGCTTTTTCAGGAGCGCCTGATGAAAAAAATAATTTCAATCGATTTACTCCTAAAATCGGATTCACCCATGAGATTACGGATAAAATTGGAGGCTATTTCAATGCCAGTCAAGGATTTAGCCCTCCGAATATTAGCCAGCTTTATCGTGGTGTAAAAGTACCTGAACTAAAAGCGGCCGTATTTTCAAATTATGAATTAGGTGCTTGGGCTTCGCTTTTAAATAACAAAATAATGCTTGAAGCCTCTATTTATTATATGCCTAGCAAAAACGAAGTAGTCAGGTTTGTAAATGCGGACAATTCAGTTGAAAACAAAAGTGCGGGGTCGGCTATCCATAAGGGTATAGAATATGCGATAACTTTCCAACCCAATGGCCAGTGGAAGTTAAGTCTGAATGGTACCAATGCACGACATATTTATGAAAAATTCAGACTATCGGATAAACAAATATTTGATGGAAATGAAATGCCATTAGCCCCTCATTTCACAGGAATGACCGAGATTCAATATAAACCCAACTGGCTTAAAGGATTTAGAATTGCCAGTGAATGGCAGATGGTTGGGCAGTATTTTAAAGACAATGAAAATAAGAATATTTATGATGATCGTGGTTTCGCCAACCTTAAAGGACTAAGCATCTTACACCTACGAGCTGGCTTCCATTTAAAGCAGTTTGAACTATTCGCCAATCTAATGAATGTAACCAACGAGCTTTATACCACTTATATCAGCAGAAGTACCTTTGGTAGCAATTTTTATCCTGCCCCTCCTCGCAACTTGACCTTGGGTATAAGTTGGGGCAATTTCTAGTATCCGATAAAGACAATTACATAGCTGGAAATAAAAAATCCTGGATATTTTAAGAATTGAATTTCTCAAAATATCCAAGATTTCTATTGTTTGATGTAAATGATTAACTTGTAAAATGTTAATCTCTCTTTTTTAATTAGCTTTTCATTTTGTGCTTTTTTACAGGCATAATATTTCCACCCAGATTCATTTGTTCACCTTCTTTCAAAATCAAGATTGAACCATCCTTTAATATATATCTGCCATTTGTAAAAACCCTGGTACCATTTCCCATCGTTACTTCATTTTCCATCAGAGTGGTATTGCCTTTTATGGTCATCATCATTCTACCATTTTGCATCGATACTCCATTGGGGTGAATTTTGGCCATTTTTACACTTTTCATTTTCATAGGCACCAAATTCCCATCCATATTCATATGGTCGCCATTTTTTAGCATCAGTGTTGAGCCATCTCTCATCATACAATGGCCGTTAGCCATTACTCGAGTGCCATTTGATAATGTTACTTCATTTACCATGAGAGTGGTTTTCCCATTCATGGTCAACATCATTTTGCCATTTTTCATCATTACTCCGTCGGGATGTGCTCCCTTCATTTTTTGAGCATTTTTCTTGTAGGCTACCTTATTCTTTTGGCTATTCCCCTGAGCATAAGTGCCATTGGTAAGTAGCATTGCAGCTACTAAAAACATTATTATTTTCATAGTTTTGTTTTTAAAAATTAACTACACCAATATTGGTGACCACACCTGTTGTAACCACTACATTGGTTTGAGTGAAGGGGGTTAATGGTAGCGCTGGAGTAACCGTAATTGTATACATTCCAGAAGGAACACCCACAAGCATAAAGTCGCCAAGCAGATTTGCAGTTGTGGTATAAGTCACATTGGTTGAAGACGTGGCCGTTACTGAAGCAAGGGTACCTAATGGTGAAATTTTACCCTTAATTGAACCGCTTATGGCTGTTTGAAAGGTTCTCAATACAGGCTTTAATTTATAAACACCATTTCCTTGTTCCACAATAGATTTACTTGCGTCGAAATCAACTGTAATGCTATTAGCAATCCCTGCCTCTAGTGTTTGATTGACCAATAACTTCAAACCAGATTGCTCAGCACTTGGCGTACTTAAAGGATAGCTTACACCATTCACCATGATTGTATTATTGGATCCTAGAATAAGTCTAATTTGCTTTACACTTTCCGCATCTAATGAAGCAGTAGCAATCAAAGTATCTTTTCCATTGGTGAAATCCAACAAATTATAAATCCCTTTACTCACATTCATTACAACCGTTTTGTCATCATCTCCCACTATTTCAACACTTTGCAAATCAATATTTACCGCTCCGTATGCAGCTGGGGCATCGGTCATTCTCACATTAAAGGTTTTATTGGTACCTATAGAGTCAGAGTCTTTTTTGCAAGAACTGATCATAAATATTACACCAATTAAACCTACAACTACATTAATTTTTCTCATGATTTCATTTATTAGTTTAACTTAAATAATTTGATTACAAAGTTCTATTTTTAATGAAAGTTAATTATTACATAAATTTTATTATTGTTTGTAAGATTCCCACATTTTAATTTTCAATCACAAAAAAGCTTCCCAGCATTCCAAAAAACGCCAATCTGTGAATAATGTAAAGATTTCTCACAATTGTGTAATCCTTGAATTGGACATTTAAACCAACTTTGTGCATAATTAAAATTATTTAAACATGAAATAGCCATAAACATAAGTGTAGGCCTACAGGGTTCTGTGAACAAACCACATTATGTATAAATAGGCGATTCCATGAGACCTTAAAAAAACATTTATATGCTTACGAAAAAAATATTTTCATTACTTTTGGTTGCAACCCTTTTTATAGGCTGTTCCAAAAATTTGGTAACTGGTCGAAAACAATTAAAGTTGGTTTCCGAGACAGAATTACAATCAATGGCCAATACTGAATACAATACATTCTTAAGTCAAAATAATGTAGTTAGCCAAAGTGATAATAATGCCGAAATGGTAAGACGGGTTGGCTCAAGAATTGCTTCAGCCATAAAAAAGTATTATGATGGAAAAGGCCAAACCTCCGTTCTGGCTGGCTACCAATGGGAGTTTAATTTGGTCAACAATAAAGAAATTAATGCATGGTGTATGCCTGGAGGTAAAGTGGTAGTTTATACAGGCATATTACCTGTTACGCAAAACGAAGCTTCTTTGGCAATTGTTTTGGGTCATGAAATCGCCCACGCCGTTGCACAGCATGGAAGTGAGAGAGTAAGTCAGGGCTTATTACAACAACTAGGAGGTACAGCTTTGCAGGTGGCGCTTGCCTCAAAACCTGCTCAAACACAAAATTTGTTTTTGACCGCTTACGGTGTAGGTAGTAATGTAGGTGCTGTGTTACCGTTTTCACGAAATGCAGAAAATGAAGCCGATAAGTTTGGTTTATTCTTTGCCGCAATGGCTGGTTACAACCCTGAAGTAGCGATTCCTTTTTGGCAAAGAATGTCAACAGCTGGGGGAGCAAAACAACCTGAGTTTTTGAGTAGTCACCCCAGCGATGCCTCAAGAATATCAAAACTAAAAAGTAACATGCCTCAAGCCATCAAATATTATAAGGCTTCGAAAATGTGAAATTTTTTTAAAATAAATAGCGTTAACTATTCAATGCAGCCAACCTTCAAGAGAATGGCTGCATTGAATAATAAATATGAACTTGTAATACTAAGTCGAATAAATAACATAATTTAAATATTCATAGTTGAAATGCTAAAAAAAATATCTACTTCCCTATTATTAATCTCGCTTCTAAGCATCAATGTGGATGGCCAAACTATAGAAGAGATTTTTGGAAATTACTATAAAGCGACAGGAGGAATTAACCTGTGGAATCAAGTAAAAACTTACACTTTGAAACAATCATATGTTTCAAATGCAGCAAGCGATTATAATATGGAAATAAAAGTTTCAATGGCCGACCTTTCCATTATAAAAACCAAGACAATCATGAAAAGGAATTTCATCACTGGCATGAGTCCAAAAGATTCCTTTTATAAAATACCCACTGGCGGTACAAATCAGGCAGTAGTTTACCAAGTAAAAGATTTGAGCGAAAAGGAAAAAGTGAACATGAAAAGGGAAATATTTGACTTATTTGCACCATTTTATGATTATGAATCGAAAGGTTATATTGCTACTTATGTAGGTTTAGAAACAATGGGGGCCCAAAAAGTTCACCATATCGAGCTGGCTGGCAATAAGTTGAAATATGATTTGTATTTTAATAATACTTCTGGCTTACTTTCAAAGCAAATTGATAATTTGCCTACAAGTGAACAAATTACGAAAGAATTTACCGCCTATTCTACCTCTGATTTTGGTATAAAATACCCTGCTGAAAGCACTTACTATAGTAACATTGATAAAAGAAATGTAAAATTAAGTACTATCATGATTTTTAATCCTGTCTTTAATTTAAATACATTTCAGCGGTAATTAGCCAACCACTAATGATCGATTAATAATGAATCCGAAAGCTGATCTTCAATAGTTTACTATTGAGGTTTCCTAATGTTAAGGTTTTTGACAAATTCTAAATGCGACTTTTTTTAAAAATATTTGGTGGCTTATTTTTATTTATACTAGTACTATTAGTAGGCACTTCTATCTATTTACAGACGGAATCTGGTCAGATTTTTTTTACCAAAAGGGTAAATGGCTATCTGAAAAAGAAAATTGAAACTCCATTTAAAATTCAGAAAATCAAATACAGCCTACCAGATTGGATAGAACTCGAAGGCGTATATTTTGCTGATAAACATGGAGATACCTTAGTGGCTGGTCAAAAATTATATGTGAATATGGATATGCTGGGTTTATTACAAAATAGGGTACATGTCAATGAGTTGGGTTTAGAAAAAATCCAATTAAATATCAATAGGAGATTACCTGATACGACCTTTAATTTTGAATATATTTTAAATGCTTTCAAAAAAAAGGATTCCATTAATATACTTCCTGATACTACGCAAGGCAAGGGCCTATCCTATAATATTGATAAAATTAAGCTTCAAAATGTTTCGATTGACTATCTAGACGATCAAGAAGGGATTGATGCGAAAGTTCAAATAAAAAATACCAATACATCGCTTACTGCCTTTGATCCCTCTCTTTCAAAATATCATTTTGATCAATTGAATATTGAAGACGCCGCTATTGATTTACGATTGTATTCTGGTGTTCCTAAAAAGAATAAATTGGCAAAATCTGATACTTTAGATGTAGCATTTAATGAATTAAAAGCCAAAAACATTCATTGGAAATTTGCCGATGAAAATGCTGGGCTAATTAATACCGTGAAATTGGGTCAGCTCAAGGCTGTAGGAAATAAGTTGTATTTGGAAAGCAAAAAAGTGCATTTAAAAACATTTGAACTATCCAATACTGTGGCTGAGCTAAGTGTTTTGAGGAAGAAAACTTCTCTTAAAAAGGCAATCGCAAAAGCTGAAACCATTGAGAATAATTGGGCAGTGTTGGTAGATAAAATTATATTAAGCAAAAATACAGTACAATACGACAATCAAAATGAGGCAAAAAAAGCAAAAGGAATTGATTTTAATAACTTGAAAATCAATGAATTAAACTTAAATGCCGAACGTTTAAGTTATTCTGATAAGGGGATTTCTGGATGGATATATAGCGGTTCATTCAAAGAAAAAGCAGGCCTTCAATTAAAATCATTGCAAACGGATTTTGCTTATACTGAAAAGCAAACTTTTTTGAAAAAATTGGAGTTAAAAACACCCCAATCAATTATCAGAGATGAGTTTATTTTGAGTTACGCCTCATTGGATGAATTGAGCAAAAATCTTGGAAACGCCAGTATCCAATCTTCACTCAAAAATAGTCAAATAGGTTTTAAAGACCTACTCTTACTTTTTCCGGAATATGCAAAAACTACTCCATTTGAGGGAAATGAAAACGGGATTGTGAAAATCAACGGGAAACTTTCGGGGAAAATCAATAATTTGCAAATTGCAACTACCACTTTGACTGGCTTCGATGGAGCTAAGTTAAGTTTTCAGGGGCAAATTAAAGGACTACCCAACCCAAAAAAAACGATACTAAATTTGAATGTAACCACATTAGCTATCACCCAAAAAGATTTACTGAAAATGTTACCTAAAAACACCCTCCCAAACACCATTGAATTACCTCAAAAAATTACTCTAAATGGAAAAATAGCCGGGAAATTAGAAGATTTATCACTTAATACAAATCTTCAATCCGATTTTGGAAATGCCACTTTCAATGGAAAACTAATCAATATCACTGCGGAAAAGAATCAAAAATACGAGGGGAAAATTATTTTAGCAGGTTTTGAAATGGGCAAATTTCTCAAAAAAACAGATCAATTTGGTAAACTCACACTCAATGCCAAAGTAAAAGGAACTGGCTTTGACATTCAAACATTAGAAACTGCATTTGATGGAATCATCGAACAGGCAGAAATCAACGGGTATAATTATAAAAATGCCAGCTTAAAAGGCACTTTATCCAATCAAATTTTTACCCTAGTAGGGAATATTTCAGACCCAAACCTCAATCTAGTAATCGACTCGCAATTTGATATTTCAAAAGAATATCCGAGCATAAAAGGTAAGGCAACTATCGACCAACTAAACCTCAAAGCATTGGGCTTTTATACCGATAATATTGGCATCAAAGGAGATATTGATATTGATATGCAAGAGACAAATCCTGAGAATCCGACTGGAACAATTACAATTAATAAGGGCACTTTAACACAAAATGGAAAGGTCACCAAAGTTGAAAATATGACTTTGACGGCCAACAATACCGCAAATGGAAAATCAATTACAATTAATGCACCTTTTATCAAAGCAAAGCTAAATGGCAATTTCAATTATTTGCAAATTCCTGATATTTTTATTCTAACCGCCAATCGTTATTTTGTATTGCCTGACGTGACCTATAAGCCAGTAATAGAACCTTATAGTTTGACGATGGACCTAAAATTGGTCAACCATCCAGCCCTTCAATCTTTTTTTCCGCTACTTACCCGCTTGGATACCACTCGCTTGATAGCCAAAATTGACAGCAAAGCTGACACATTATTGAGAGGCAATTTGTCGATGCCATTCATGGAATATGATACCATAAAAATCTCTAATGCGAAGCTTTCGATGGTGGCCGATCAAAATAAGTTAAAGTATTCTGGTGGTTTTGATGGGATTAATTACGATGACTTTCAAGTGAGAAAAACCAGTTTGGAAGGAATTATCGCCGATAATTCGGCTGGTTTCAAAGCTATTTTTAGAGATTTTGAAAATAAAAATAGAAATGAATTAGTGGGGACTATTCAAAGTATTGATAGACAATATCGATTAAAATTAGCCAACAAAGGCCTATTAATCAACTATTTACCATGGGTGGCCGATTCCACAGGCTATTTACAATATGGTAATAGAGGTTTACTCGCCAATAATTTTAATATCAAAAGAGGAGAACAAAAATTAATAATTAATAGCACAACTGATCTGCCAAATGGGCCAATCAATGTAACCACTGACAGTTTGGAAATCCAAAATTTTGTATCGCTTTTTTCTGCCGATTCCACACTGGCTAGCGGAAAGATGGATGGTCAGATTTTGCTAAGTGATTATATGACACAGCCATCATTCAAAGGCGATATGGTGGTCAAAAATTTCAATTTCAAACAGAAGCCTATTGGTAATTTAACTTTGAATATTTTCAATGAATCGGCCAATAAAATCACTACCAATGCAACATTAGTCAATCAAAATAACGACTTATTATTGACTGGAAGCTACTTTTTAAACACCAAAAATAATTTAAATTTAAACCTGATAATCAATAAGTTAAGTGCTGAAACTGTTGAAGCATTTAGCATGGGCGAAATGAAACGAGCCAAAGGTAACCTGAATGGGAAGGCCGAAATAAATGGCTCCTTTGACAATCCAGAAATTAATGGAAATTTAAATTTTGATAAAGTAGCATTTGATTTAAGTTCTTTTGGAGGGCGCTATTTGATTGATAAACAAACTTTACTTTTTGAGGGCTCAACTATTCGGCTGAATCAGCTTGCCATCACTGATACTTTGAACCAACCCATGAAAGTAAATGGAACAGTTTTACTAACCAATATCCCTTATGTAAAATATGATTTGACGATTGACACCAAAAACTTTTTGGCATTAAATTCCACAAGAAAAGACAATGACCTTATCTATGGAAAAGGAATCGTAGATGCTGACCTGACTTTGAAAGGTGTTTCAACAAAAGTGAAAATTGATGGTGATGTCAAAATCAGGGAAAATAGCAGCATATCAATTATTATAGCCAATAGCGGCGATGATCTGGGAGAATCGGAAGGAGTGGTGGTGTTTGTAAATCGGTCAAACCCTGAGATGGAAGTTGCCTCAAAAGACACCCTTGTCGAAAAACCTTTCGTGAATGATTTCATCAGTGAAATATCTCTCAATATTGAGGCTGATGAAAAATCAGAATTAACCATTATTGTGGATGAAATCAATGGTGATAATCTAAAAGTAAAAGGGCATGGAAAACTAAATGCAGGCATCAATAATAATGGGAAACCCTATATGTTGGGCTCATATGACTTGACAGAAGGAAGTTATGGCCTGACTTTTGAGGTACTAAAAAAGCAATTCTCTATTCAAAAAGGGAGCAGCATTATTTGGTCGGGCGATCCTATGAATGGCGAGGTAGACATAACCGCCATTTACAAAGTAAATACCTCACCATTGGATCTAATGGAAAATGAAATCGCTAATAATCGAGATGTTTATCGACAAAAAATGAACTTTGAAGTACAATTAACAATGACCGGCAAACTGTCAAGACCTAATATAACTTTTAAAATTGTGCCATCTGAGAGCCAGAGATTAGTGGCGAATGATGTGATTACAAATGTAAAAACCCGACTGAATGCATTAAATGCGGAAGGAGAAAATAAAAATGGCGACGAAATAAATAAGCAAGTTTTTGCACTGTTGGTTTTGAATCGATTTTTTTCAGACAAGTCATCTGATTTCTTCTCTTCAAATACTGGAGGAAGCAATGCTAGTGCTTTTGCTCGCCAAAGTGTGAGTAAGTTGTTGTCAGATCAATTAAATCAATTTGCTTCAAGTGTAATTAAAGGAGTGGATTTAGATGTGAATTTATCTTCTTCACAAGACTATTTCAACGGTGTTTCAAGCACCCGTACCGATTTGAATTTAGGTTTATCAAAGGCCTTCTTCAATGATAAAGTAGAAATTAAAGTGGGTCGAAATTTTGAGTTGGAAAATAACACAAAAATTACAAGAAACCCCTCAGAAGTATTTGATAACCTCATGTTGAATTACAAGTTAAGTAGCGATGGCAAGTTTTTATTTAAGGCCTTTCGCAAAAATCAATACCAGTCAGTTCTAGAAGGTTTTATTGTTGAAACTGGAGTGGGCTTTTCTATTTCAAGAGATTATAGGCAATTGGGTGAATTATTTATGCGTAGAAAAAAACAATTGCAATAGTATGATATACAGACAGATACGTATTTTTTTTCGTCAAAAAGCAACCTTAATTTTTTGCCTATCTATCCTATTGAGTGGCTGTAATATTACCAAAAAATTACCCTCAGGTGAAAGCCTTTATGTAGGCGCTAAAGTAAAAATAGTGGCCGATTCAAGTTTGAAAAAATCTGAAATCAAGAATATAGAAACCAGGCTTGTTGATTTTGTAAAGCCTAAACCCAATTCTAGAATATTAGGATTTCCTTATAAAGTTTGGTTTTATTATTTATTAGGTGAACCCAAAAAAGAAAAAGGACTTAAATATTTCTTTAGAAAGAGATTTGGCGAAGCACCTATATTAGCCAGCAAAAGTGTAACAAATGCCAATAGTAAACAAATAGGCATTTTATTGAACAATGAAGGTTATTTTAAGTCGTTTGCCTCAGGCGATTTAGTCGAAAAAAACAGAAAAGCAACCGCCAATTATATTGCCACAGTATTTCCAAGGTATACAATTGACAGCATTTACTATTTCAGAGATAGTAGTATTTTAGGAAAAGCTTTTTACAATTCACGTCTGAAATCACTCTTAAAAGTAGGTGACCACTATAGCTTGGAAACGATTTTGGCAGAACGCTCTCGTATTGATAATTTAATGAAAATAAGAGGCTTTTACTATTTTCAACCGGATTATATTATTACTAAGGTCGACTCCTCCATTGGGAATCATAAAGTAAATCTTACTTTAGAAATAAAACCTTCTACCACGCAAATTGCCCAAAAACAATATCGGATTAGAGAGGTACATGTACTTACAGATTACGGTGAAGTAGCTTATGACAGCTTGAAAGGAATGGATCGAGAAATTGATTATAAAGGAATAAAGGTAAATGACAGAACAGGTACCTTCAACCCTAAAATTTTCTCGATGGCCATTGGCTTTAGAAAAGGGGTTAGGTACAATGCCTTGGTTCAAGATATTTCCCTTTCTCGGCTTATCAATTTAAACGGCAACTTTAAGTTTGTAAAAAACTCGTTCAGTTTAATTCCTCGATCTGACTCGGCTTTATTGGATGTTCATTACTATTTGACTCCAGTTAAAGCGAAATCGGTAGTGGCAGAGGTGAATGGGGTCACTAAATCGAATAACTTTACTGGCACCAATTTGAGTATTGCATGGCTCAATAGAAATACTTTTAGAGGAGCTGAGCTATTGAAAATTACCGCTACCACTGGGCTTGACTTTCAAGTGAGTGGTATCAGTAAAACTTTGGGAGCCATCAATACCAGCCGATATGCATTGGAAACGAGTTTATCCATCCCTCGATTTCTGATACCATTCATTCCCATAGACCCTGTTCGGAATCAGGCTTTGCCTAAAACCAATTTGTCGGTGGGTTATGACTTATTCAAAAGAGGGGGTTATTATGATTTAACTTCCTTGCGTACCTCGCTGAACTATGCGTGGAAACAAAACAAGGAAATTGAACATGCCTACACCCCTATTTCAATTAATTTAGTGAAAATTAGCAACGTTTCAGAAGCTTTTAATGACGATATTTTTCGGAGCGACAACCCCATTGCATTGCTCCAACTATTAGATAATAAGCTGATTATGAGCACTAATTATACTATTGCTTATACGCCAAACTCTGTTCCCAATAGTCGCCATTTATTTACTTTTGCGGGTGGTTTAGAATTGGCGGGGAATTTAGCTAGTTTATTATCCAAATTAGGGCCCAAATCAGATTCTGGCCGTACCCTTTTGGGGGTGGCCTATTCCCAATATTCAAGGATCGATGCCGATTTTAGGTATTCATATTCTTTAAGACCAAATCTAAAAATTGCCAATCGTTTTCTGATTGGCTATGGGCTTCCTTATGGCAACTCCTTAACTCTTCCCTCAATCAAACAATACTCAGCAGGTGGCAATAACAGTATTCGGGCTTTTGCTGCTCGCAATATTGGGCCAGGTAATTATAAATCTAGTGGCGAAATTGGTAGCCAATTTTTGGGTAGTCAAATGGGCGATATTAAATTGGAATTCAATACAGAACTAAGAGCAAAGTTTAACAAATATATCAACGGGGCTATTTTTGTGGATGCTGGTAATGTATGGATGCAAAAAGATGCTGAAAGTTATGGTAAGGATGCCGTATTTAGCTCCAATTTCTTAAAGCAGGTGGCAATTGGTACTGGAATAGGCTTGAGGTTAGACTTTAGTTATTTGATTCTTCGCTTTGACTTGGCTACACCTGTGCGCAAGCCCTATTTGGACGAAGGTAGCCGATGGGTATTAAGAGACTTTGATATTACTGATAAGAAATGGCGAAGTGAAAATTTAGTACTGAATATTGCGGTAGGCTACCCATTTTAGAGAAAACAGTTTTTACAATTGCCAACGAACCACGTTTCAGTTTTTAATTCACTAAATTCATCTTTTTAAGGCACCTTTTTAGTACTTAATTCAAGTATGAATTATATAACTATTTTCAATGATAATGTAACAGTCTAATGACCAGCTATTTAAACCTTTGTTACTTGTGAAAACTCTTTCACAAGTAACAACAAAACATATGAAAACTCTACAGCAGACAGTATTTCAAATCGCAATGATTCTGCTTTTCGCTTCTTGCCAATCTGAAACAGATGTAAAAAAAATTCTTTCAACAGCCAATACTAGAAAAGAGATAATGAAGGCAATAGCCAATGATGATGATATGCATAAGGAAATGATGACTACGATGATGGATGGTAAAAATGGAATGGCCATGATGATGATCAACCATGAATCAATGATGAAAACAATGAAAGACAAACCTGAAATGATGCATAAAATGATGAATGACATGATGAGTGCATCAAAGAGTGATACCTCAATGATGGCTTCAATGTGTAAAACAATGATGAAGGACCCTCAAATGATGAAAATGATGGAAAAAATGAAAACAGGAAATAGGGAAGGCATGAAAGAAATGGATCATAGTAAACATCAATAAACTGGAAGGGGATTGATTTTAATCAAAATAGCAATTGACAATTATCATTTTATTTTGATTTGTAAAATAGCAATTTTAACCTGTTGTTTTACCAATAAAATCTCACTAAAATGAAAAAGCTCATCTCAATTTTCGCCTTATTTTTTGTTTTTTCAACCAATGTATCTGCTCAAAAAGCTATCCCAATAGTTGATTCAAAGGGGCATATTTTAAATGGTATTACACATATTGGGAAGCTCAGTTCAGCTGGCAGCTTTGATGCAGAAGGAAAGTCAATGACTCATATAAATAGTAATGGCAATATCGTAGATTTAAACGGTAAAGTATTAGGTAAGGCCCCTAAAAATAACGGCTTCACTTATTATCATAATGGAAAGCCAGAAAAATATACGATTGGTAAACCATCCCATAACGGAATGTGTGAGGTAAAAGATTCTAAAGGTAAAACAGTAATGTTTTTGCATAATAATTACAAAAACCAAGCGGCTTGTGCGGTACATTGCCTACACGAAAATCTTTGCATGCCAGGTGACAAGCCAATGGTTCATACACAATAAAACTTTTTAATTAAAAAACAAGATGGAAAATACTAATAAAATATATGCTTGCCCTATGCATCCTGAGGTACAAGGAAAACAGAATGAAAAGTGCCCAAAATGTGGGATGAAATTGACTAATCCTATTGATTAATTATGGGAGTGTAAACTAAACTGTGTCAAGGTGAATTTTAAATTCTCAACCTTAGACACAGTTTTTTTATTCAACAGGGTTTATTCCGTAGTTGGTCTTGGCCTTTTTTACTGCCAAGAAATGAATGAGCCCAAATAAGCTACCACCATTAAAATAATTCCAATCACTATAACAGTAATCACTATCCTGCTGGCTGGATATTTTTTACGGTTTATTTCTTCATCTTTGATACTTTCTTTCACAAAATTTTCCATGATTTTTCCGAAATTAGTTGTATAATAATTTGTATTTATTAAGGCAGTTATCTTTTTTAATCGTTTGATTATTAAATACTTAAAGGTTATTTAAAGATGTTACTCTTAAAATCAGTTCATAATTAATCTAAATCATTTTTTAAACTATCCAATGTGCCCACTTTTTGTCGCTTTTTCAATTCAGCTTCCTTTTTCTTTTTAGCATCTGATAGTTTTTTGGCTTCCGCTTTTTTCTTTTTGTTAAAAAAGCCCTTTAACAAAAAGTTGTTTTGTACAGCCTCCATGTTTTCACTTAATCCTTTTGTGCCCTTTTGCAAATTGGACATGGTCGAGTCCAAAGTTTTACCCAGTTTATCATCGTTCATCAATTTGGATAATGTACCACTCCCATTGTTCATCTTATAGGTAAATCTGGCAAATTCATTAGAGCTTTTTTCCAAGTTTACTAAGGTCCCTTTCAGAGCTCCTGAAAACTCCTCATCGGTCATTAATTTTGAAAGTGCACCATTTCCATTGTTCATCTTACCAGTAAACTGAGCTAATTCCTCGGAAATGACACCCGCATTATCAATGGTTTTTTTCATACTAATCATAATATCTTCCATTTCAATAGCTTTTGTGGAGGCAATCATAGCATTGTCGGTAACAGATTTCTTGGCCATACCTGGTGAAATAGTGAGTACTTTATCCCCCATTAGTCCATCAGAGCTAATGCTCGCTTTGGCATCAGTTTTAATAAACGGACAAATTTCCTTTTTAACCAATAAATTAACCATTACAGTAGTATCGTTTATCATTTCAATGTCCGAAACAGTGCCCACATTTATTCCTGAAAAGCGCACATTATTGCCCACTTTTAATCCGCTTACAGTTTTAAATTTTGATTGTAAATGAAAAGTCGAACCGAATAAATTTTTCTGTTTGCCTACCAAATAAATAGTGATTACAAAAACAGCTAAACCAATGGTAACAAACAGACCTAACTTTGAAGTAAACCCCAATTCCTTTTGCATAATGTTTATTTTTTTAAAAATTTTATATAAAAAATGACCTTACCCATTCATCCTCACTTTTTTCCAATTCCTCATACTTTCCTTCGGCATCGATTACTCCATCTTTTAATATAACCACCCTGTCACCTGTGAGTTTGGCACAGGCCATATCATGTGTAATAATGATCGAAGTGGTTTTATTTTTCTTTTGAATGGCCAAGATGAGCTCACTAATTTCACGGGAAGTAATCGTATCTAAGCCTGTAGTGGGTTCATCATAGAGTATAATCTCTGGCTTCAAAATGAGTGTGCGTGCCAATCCAGCTCTTTTGCGCATGCCACCTGACAACTCTGATGGCATTTTATCAATGGCCTCCAAAAGGCCAACACTTTGCAAAGCCCCTTCAATCGCTGTTTTTTCATCCTGCTCAGAAATCTCTTTGTTATGCCTTTTGAGTGAGAAGGCCAGATTTTCCCTCACAGTCATGGAGTCGTATAAAGCTGAATTTTGAAAAAGAAATCCAATTCTCAATCTAACCTCATTGAGTTCCTTTTCTTCTACTTTTGTAATATCGGTACCAAATACTTTCAAAACACCTTTTTCTGGAATACACAAACCGACTAGACATTTAATAAGGATTGATTTGCCCGAACCAGATTTACCTAATACAACCAAATTTTCTCCCTTATTCACATGAAGGTCTACTCCTTCTAAAACCACTTTGTTTTCTCCAAAAGATTTGAAAAGTCCTTTTATATCTATAGCCAGTTGTAAATTCTTCGAATCCTCCAGCTTAATTTTATTTTCATTTATAGTTGAAATCATTATTATTTTAGAAAAATAGGTCAGTAATTTGAACAGCCAACATATCAATGATAAAGATGGTAAGTGAGGCCACAACCACCGCCGAATTGGCCGCTTTGCCCACACTTTCGGTTCCATTTGAAGCTGTATAACCTTTATAGCTACCAATCATACCGATAAAAAAACCAAAGAAAAACGTTTTAATGGTCGAGGGAAAAATATCTATGAAGTCCAATGATTCAAGCACTTGGCCCGAATATCTTACTAAATTGACATCGCTATGAATATTAACTCCCACAAAACCTCCCACTATTCCAATTGCATCGGCAAAAATTACTAAAAGAGGTACCATCAAGGTGGTAGCCATTATTCGGGTAACCACCAAATACTTAAAAGGATTAATCGCTGACACTTCCATGGCGTCAATTTGCTCGGTTACTTTCATCGAGCCTAATTCTGCGCCAATGCCTGATGCAACCTTCCCTGCACATATAAGAGCCGTAATTACAGGAGCTATTTCTTTTATCAGCGAAAGTGCCACCATACCAGGCAACCAAGATTCAGCTCCAAATTGTGCCAAAGTAGGCCTTGATTGTAGGGTTAGCACTAAGCCCATTATAAAGCCAGTAATCCCTACCAACGGCAAAGATTTGTAACCTATCAAATAACATTGCCTGAAAAATTCTTTGGTTTCAAAAGGAGGCTTAAAAACCTCTTTGAAAAATCGAACCATAAATTGTGCAACTAGCCCAACCTCAGTAAAAACTTCCATTTTTTTTAGAAAAAATTCACTCATGTTAGATTAATCGGAATAAAATTATTTGTTAAATATTCATGCAAAGGTGAGATTTGCAGACTTGTTATGTGTTATATAATATTATTTATAATTTGTAGAATTCACACCTATAAGTATTTGCAATTAAAAGTATTGGCATAAAGTGCCTGCAAACAAAAAAACACATCAATTTGATGTGTTTTTTTGTTTCGAACCCTAAACTTTTTTAACAAAAATCACAAGGGTCTTCTGCCCTGAATAACTCTAACTAAAATTACGATAATTGCTATCACTAGCAGAATATGAATTAGGCCACCCATATTGTAACCCACAAAGCCTACTAGCCAGCCAATAATCAATATCACGATGATTACATATAATAGATTTCCCATTTTTTTGTTTTCTTACTTTGGTTTTATAATATTAGTATTAATAGCAAAATGATGATAATGATGGCTCCTGTAGTAAGATAAACACCACCATTCAATTCGGCCAAATTGGTGTTGATACTTTTAACTTCTTTGCGCAATGCTTTTTTCTCGATTCTTGTCATTGAGCTTTTATCCATCGCATTTATTTCTTCCAATCTGGTGGTTAGCACTTTGGCTTGAGCCGATTCAACAGCATTCATTGTTTTTTTGGTGCCTTTTTCGCTCTCCGCTTTTAATTGAACTGGAACAATTGACAGGAGTAATAAGCAAAAAAAGGTGTGTTGTAATAACTTTTTCATTATTGTTAATTTTAAAATTGTGAGTAATAATAACTTTTACAAAGGTGAGTCAGAAGCAATAGAATCTGTTATACAATTTTTGGAATGAATTTCATAATTCACACATTGAAATGATAGAACAAGGCCTAATGGCCTATTTTGAAAATCCAGTACTAGTGTTTTAATTCGAATTATTTTAAAGGAGTGCTAAAGAAATGTGGCGAACTAAATTGGAGCTCAATGCGGATAATTGGGTATAAAAACTTTATAATCAGAATATTAAATGAGGCTACTGATATTTAGCAAGGTTGTTAAAATTAACCGATTGGCCTGATGTATCAGGCCAATCGGTTAATGCTTTTTACTTTAAAAACTTAATTTTGTTCAAAATATTTTCTCCCACTTTTCTGCCTTGCACCTCACTTTTTTCGCAAGTTTCTCTATAATGTAAGCCTCCCCAAAACCTACTATTGCTCATTTCCTGACCCATTTCATTAAATGAATTATAACTCCGTGGTGGAAGAGGCAAATAATCATAGGTATGTAAGGTTAACGGGAAGTTGGTGCCAAACATGTCATTGAGCATTACAATAATGGAAGAATTACTCACAGCATGGCCTGAAGGAAATTCAGGGTGATTTGGCGTGGGTATTGTCGGTGACCATAAAGGAAATCCCATTTCATTACGTATATAAGTGATGGGGCGAATTAGCTTATAATTATATTTATTTGTAAACAAAATAATGGTGGCATCATGTTGTGCTAAACCAACTTTTACATAAGCTAAAGCAGCAATGTCTAGCGTTGGCTGTGCCTTGTCAAGTACCTGAGAAAGTATGGAGACAAAAGCCCCGCCCCCAGGATAGCCGGGAGCATCTCTAAAATAAACTACGGCTTCGATCTCAGCAGGAGTCAATACTAAAGACTTGTCATATACTTCTTTGACCATCTCATAGAATGGAGTCAATGGGATTGCATCATAATCGGGTGGTGGAACTAATGCAGTCCCGTTGGCAACATCTGGCACAAGTAACCTTCGTTGATAAGCATAAGGATTTACTGCTGGTGAGGGTGCAGTAGGCACCCAAAAGCCGAGACCAACTGGTGCCACATAAGGTGGATTTACATTTGCAGATCCGTCAGTAGCAGCCCATGCAAAAACTCTTGAGGCTACTTCCTTGCCAAAAGCAATAGAACGATCTAATGTAGCAGCGTCCACCTCACTTGCATAAGTTGCCTCTAAAGTACTTTCCAAATTATCCATAGCAGTCTTATTGGTGAGGGACGTGGTTGGAAAAAGCTTGCGGTTCATTTCAGCTAAAGCTGCATTGGCACTTGCAGCCCAATGATAAGCCTTCCCTGGTTCGGTGGATGGCATTTGTGGGAAGTCTGTTAATTGACCGTATAAAGATTGATGAGCGGGCATGCCATTTACTACTGCTTCATAAGTGGCTATACCACAATATGCCTGACAACGCTCGGATGCCTGACTGCCTGTACCCGCCTCCAAGGGTACTCGTAGCATGTTCAATTGCATATTAAGCCAACTAGTTACTACCTCAGACGAATAGGTTTTAGTTTGCTTTAAATGACCATTCAATTGTAATGATGCATTTGGTTTGGGAAAACCAGATTGCTCTTTGTATTTTGATTCCAAAAAATTGGCTTTTTCACAACTATTAAAAATTGATAATGTTGTGATGATCAGGAAGAAAGAGAGGAGTTTTTTCATTTTAATAGAATTTAATAGCTATCATTTAGAAATATTCTGAATGATTTTGAATTTAAATAAGTACAGATAAATTTGTTGAAAAGGGATAATATAAATACTATCCCATATAATAGGTAATAGCTGAGTGGGTAGTTTATGAGGGTATGTTCAAAAAAGTGGTTCATATATTTCCTGTTTTTTTTAAGATTCATTGAAATTTTGAAAATAAATCATCGATACTATGCTCGATTAAAATATTTAATTACTTATACCAAAATAATTGATTTAAAAACATTGATAAAAAATTATAGACTAAATTGATTTCAGGAGAGATATACAACTTATAACTGACTATAAATGGCGTTTGACGACAAAAGGCTGTAGTTCGGCAACAATTTTGAAACGAAGGAAACATTTTGTTAAGTTTTTTTTAATTTAACCTATATTTTCAAAATTTTTATTCTTAAATCATTGAATTTCAGCAGCTTATTTCTTTATTAAAACTGAAACTTTAATATTTTTGCCATTTATAAAAATCCAGAAATTGATACTAAATAGTAGCCATCTAGTTCCGTTCAGTTTAAAACAAAAGCTTATTTCTTTTTCAAAAAAGAGGTTGCTATTGCATGTAATTTTCTGGGCCGCCTTTTTGCTAATTTTTCCTTTCTTCATGCTTATTACGGCATCTAAAGGGTCCAGCATTAGTTTAGTCATGCAAACCAATACATTATTTCTATTACCACAGATGCTCATTACATATTCCTTCCTTTATTATGTTTTACCTGATTTATGGCTCGGAAAAACTAAAAATTTTCTTTACAGTTTGGTCATTTTTCTAGTGAGCGCACTTTTATTTGTCTATGCATTTAGGTATTTTGTGCTTGTTCCTTTTAGGACAGGCCGTTTCCAGATTTTTCCCTCCTTCCAACAAGTCTTTACGGCTAACAATTATTTTTTAATGCTCACCATTACTGGCTTTGCTGCAATCATTAAATTTTTTAGACATTGGTATCAAAAGGAGCAAGCAAACCGACAGCTTATGCAAGAAAATGTCACGGCTGAATTACAACTTTTAAAATCTCAAATCCATCCACATTTTTTATTTAATACCTTAAATAATTTGTATGCTCTTACTTTAAAGCAGTCAAATAAAGCTCCCGAAGTAGTGGAGAAGCTGTCAGATTTACTAAAATATATGCTTCAAGAATGCAATGCCCCCAATATTTGGCTGAAACGAGAAATTGAAATGTTGAATAATTATATTGAATTGGAAAAATTAAGATATGGAAAACGGTTGAATGTAATCTGTCTGGTGGAAGGTGAAGTAAATCACAAAAAAATCGCTCCATTATTGATGCTCCCATTTTTAGAAAATGCATTTAAACATGGCTCCGCAGAGGTAATAGGCATTGCTCAAATAAATATCAGAATTGTGGTACAAGGAAATGAATTGGCCTTCTATATAGTTAACAATTTTATGAAAAATAAAAAAACCAATAGCAACAAATTGGGCGGTATTGGCCTGAAAAACGTTGAAAAGCGATTACAATTATTGTATGGATACAAGTATTCACTTGAAATTAAGTCAGATAAAGATATTTTTTCGATAGAAATGAAACTTCCTCTGACTACTTCAGAGACTGTTAAACAGAGTAAAATGATTGAAGCATAATGATAAATCTCCTCAATAATCGCTTTCAAAGGCATTTTTTATTTTGGTTATCCGCCATTGCATTCTATTTGTTTATCCAAATACCTAACTTAAATGGCGACTTTACTGATTCAGCAATCTGGATAATATGGATTTTACCCATCCATATGCTTTCAACCTATTGCCTTATTTATTTTTTGATTCCAAGGTATTTATTGAAAAAAAAGTATGTAACATTTAGTGCACTTCTGTTGCTTTGGGTAATGGTTTCGGCTTTTTTAAATGATGTATTCACTGCAATAAAAATAGCCATTTTAGTACCAAAGCTTTTTGGCGAACCTTGCGATTGTAAATTTGGTTGGTCTCTCATAAAAAGCAACTATTTTTCTAGCTTTGAATATTATGCCTTTTTGGTAGCTTTCATTGCTGGAGCTATTAAGCTTTTTGAGTTTTGGAACGAAAAACAAAAGCTCAATAAAAAATTGGCCAAAGAGAAAATTGAAGCGGAGATAAAGCTTTTAAAAGCCCAACTTCATCCAGAATTTTTGTTTAAAACATTGGATAATTTACATGTTTTAACCAAGGAGAAATCAAAATTAACTTCTACAGTCGTGATGAAATTTTCTCATTTGTTAAGTTATCTGCTTTATGAAAGCCAAACCGAATTGGTTTCATTGGAAAAGGAAATTGAAATGTTAAATGATTTTATTTATCTAGAAAAAATTCAGTACCTTGGGAATTTGGAGGTATCATTGAATTTCACAGGCGATATTGAAACCACGAAAATTGCTCCTTTACTGCTGTTCCCAATCATAGAGTCCGCCTTTCAAAATATGGATATTGACAATAAAAATACTGTCAAATGGCTAAGTTTAGATTTATCTGTTCATCATTCATTATTAAATTTTAAAGTTGTGTACAGTCAAAATACCCAAGAGAGCGTTGAGGAAGATAGCTATTTAGAAAATGTTAAAAAATATTTAAAACATATTTATCCCAACCAATATGAGTTCAAAACTACCTCCGAAGAAGATTTCTTTGTAATAAATTTACATTTGAAGTTGATTCCAAATTTGGAACTATCAGCTACTTAATACTAAATTGAAATAAAAAAATGAATATTAACCCACAAAAAATTAGATGCCTTTTGGTAGATGATGAACCTCCCGCTTTGGAGGTACTGGAATCCTATATTCATTCAATTGACAATTTGGAAATTGTAGGGCAATGCCAAAATGCCATCCAAGCATTTAATATTCTGCAAAACAACCCAATCGATTTGGTTTTTTTGGATATAAAAATGCCCCAACTATTGGGAACTGACTTTTTAAGAACTCTTAAAAATCCACCAAAAGTGATCTTCACTACTGCCTATCGTGATTATGCATTGGAGGCATTTGAGCTGGATGCTGTCGACTATTTAATGAAACCGATTTCATTCGAGCGATTTTTTAAGGCAATCGCCAAGGTGATGAAATTGAACAACCCAATTTTAGAAGTAAAAAATTACCAGCCTAATACTGAAGCCTTTTTATATTTTAGAGTGGACAGAAAAATGGTGAAGGTGCTTACCAATGAAATACTTTATATTGAAAGCTTGAAAGACTATATCAAAATATTTATTAACCAACCCCCTAAAATATTGATAGTGAAACAAACCATGGCTTCGGTGGAAGAGATGTTGCCTGAGGCAAATTTTATTCGGATTCATCGCTCATTTATTGTAGCGGTTGATAAAATAAAAGCTTTTACCCCCAATCATATCCATTTAGCAGAGCAAGAACTCCCCATTGGGCGACTGTATAGCCATGAGGTTTCTGAAAAATTGAAACAGCATTAGATTTTTTGTACATTTCTTTGCCACTTCTACCTAGCTTATGACACCGTATAGTCTAAGAGTTTCCTAAATGTACCAATAGTATCAATTCTGAATTTTGAGCCATTCATTGTAGCCAGGTGAAAGTATCGAGACTTCTCTATCCTTCACTTGATTGAGCCATATTCTAAAATTTGGCGAATCATGTCCGCTAAATTCCGTTCTATTTTTCATGATCAATACTCTACCTAATATATCGAAATTTGTAAATTCTCTAATGCTTTCATTTTTGGCTCTGGAGGAATGCACAAATCCATCGGTCCATCTATCCATTTGATAATTCCAAACTCTAAACTGTCTGATTGCTTCCATAAATTTAATTTTTTTTGGTTTGTTGTCTATTTTATTTGTTGAACAAAGATTGGCTTTATTCAAAAGACAAGTGTTATATAATTTCTGGAAGTTTTACATAATTCACAGGTTCAGGTTGTGAGGCTCAAAACGCTATTGATAGATAAATTTATTTATTAATTTGAAGAGTAGCTTTTATTTTTTTAACAATGCTATTTTCATTTTTCTCAGTTTCAGGCTCACCTATCAAAAAACCATAAGGTTTCAATTGTTCTATATGGTCGCAGATAATTTTAATAATGGCAGTCATTGGAATGGCCAAAATAATACCGGGAATACCCCAAAGTATCTCCCCAAGCACTAAGGCAATTATGGTAAATAATGGATTGATTTTTACTTGAGGGCCTAAAATAAGAGGTTCCAAAACCCACCCTTGAATAAATTGGATTACAAAGTAGGTAATCACTATACCCAATATGATGGAAAAATCGGCTCCATGCAAGGCTGATATAAGTGCCGTCAACGTGGTGCCAGTAATGTTGCCTATAAAGGGCACTATTTCTAATAAACCACATAGAATGGCAAAAAATATTGCATTTTCAACCCCTAATAAGCTAAATCCAATCCCATACATTATCCAAAGGCAAACAATCATTTTGGAAAGACCCAACAAGTATTGTTGTGAAACTTTAGTAGCACTGCTTACTATTTTTTCCATTTCACTCCTTTGAGAAGGCTCAATAAGTTTGATAAAAAAGGCCTTGATATGGGCACGAGAATAGAGTAAAAAGAAGAAATAAGCGATTACAAAAATAATGTTAGCCAATAAAGTAGTAAGTGAGCTTGCCACTATTTGTACAATATTGCCAATCGATGGTTGTTCTGCTTTTAATATTTGGGATTGTTTTTCAACCGAAACCCCTAAGTGGTTGAATATATATTCCTGGGTATTATTCCAAATTTCAATGGCTTTCTGTTTCAGTATAGAAATATCGTTCAACAGTTCAGCGATTTTCCAACTAATGAGAGAGACCAGTATTCCGAAAACGAATAGTAGCATCAAAAGAGAAATAAATGCCGCCAAAGCTTTGTGAAACCTTCTTTTTTCCAACCAATTACACAATGGAATAAACATGGTGGCCAAAATACCCCCAATGCAAATAGGCATCAAAAATTGCTTGGCAAAATAGATACCAACAATAACCAAAAATAGCAAAAGAATTTTTTTTAGAAGGGACAGGTTTGAGATAATCATCATTCAAATATTGCTTAATAAATAGTCCTTTTCAGAGTTTCAATAATTCAAATCCAAATTACGGATATAAAACTGACTTAAACAATTCCTTCCTATTTGCCCAACTTTTCAATCAATTATTGTACTTTCTCAACTTGTGCCTCTTTTTCTTTTTTCTTGAAAAACCTCCTTAAAAAAATATTATGTTGCAATGCTTCCAAATTTTCATCTAGTTTTTTACTACTTGTTTCTAAATTTTTCATGGTTACTTTTAATGATTTCCCCATTTCAGGATCATTCAATAGCACTCCTACTGCATTGTCTTTCTGGTTGAGGTTTTCACTCATTTTCTTTAAGTTATTCGAAAATTGGCTTACTGAATAAGTGGCATTTTGCAAAGTTTTAAGACTGGATTTTACAGAATTATAGATCACAGTATCGGCGGCCAAATCGTTAATAGAATTACCTTTTTTATTAATTTTACCTGAAAATTCTTCCAGATTTGCCATCACCTTTTTACTATCATTGGAAACCATTTGGAAGTTGGCCACCGTTTCCTGAAGGTGATCTACCGTAGCATTTAATTTATTGGCCATGGTGGCATCGTTTAACAAAGTGCCTAAAGTACCTTTCCCACTGTCAATTTTCTTACTTATACTTTTAAAATCATTGGTGATTTCTAATAAATTTTTGTTGTTACTTTGTAAAGTCGCCATCATGTCATCAGTACTTGTAGCACTTTCAACCGAAAGAAAATTGTTTTTTTCAATCTGAGGTTTTGTGGGGCTGCCTCCATATATAATTACAATTTTATTGCCAATCAGGCCATCAGAGCCAATTTTTGCTCTTGAATCTTTTCTAATATGCGATTGCAAATCATTCTCAATATTCATCGATACCAATACTTGCGAGTCGCCGTAAAGCTTGATTTTCTTTACAGTCCCTACTTTCACTCCTGAAAACCAAATATTACCGCCGGCTTGTAAGCCTGCAATATCATTAAAAATGGCATTGATAGTGAATGTTTTCACAAAAGTCTTTTTTTGGCCTCCCAAAGTGAAAATGGCGATGGCAAATATAACTAATCCTAAAAATATAAAGATGCCCACCACTACGGGCCGGTTGTTTTTAATTGGTTTCATTATTTTCGTTTATAAAATTATAATCATAAAATGCTTTCACGTTAGGATCTTTTGAGTGAAAAACTTCCTCAAAGCTACCGTTGATTAAAAACTTCCCCTTGTACAAAACTGCCACTCGATTAGCCGTCATTTTTGCACAAGTGAGATCATGCGTAATAATAATTGAGGTGGTATTGTAGAGTTTTTGTACACTGTTAATCAAATTATTTATTTCGATGCAGGTAATCGGATCGAGGCCAGCAGTGGGCTCGTCATAGAGCATAATTTCTGGCTTCAAAATAAGTGTGCGAGCTATCCCAATTCTTTTTCGCTGCCCACCTGAAAGTTCTGAAGGCATTTGATTAATGGTTTGCGGTAAACCCACCTGATTGAGCACTTCCAACACCGCCTCATTTACTTCCTTTGTGGTCAAATGTCGTTTGTTTCTAGTGAGGGGATATTCCAAATTGCCTCTCACGGTCATGCTGTCATACAAGGCACTGCTTTGAAAAGAAAAACCAATTTTTTGTCTTAATTTTTGCAAATCAATAGGGGTAATTTTATCCACTTCCTGATCAAAAACTTTTACCAATCCACTATCAGGTTTTAATAAGCCCGAAATGATTTTTATCAATACCGACTTACCTCCACCTGAGCGACCCAATACGGCAATATTTTCCCCTTTTGCTATCTCCAGATTCACCCCATCTAAAACAGTTAAGCTTCCAAAAGCCTTTTTTAGGTCTTTGATTGAAATTACTGTTTCATTTTGATGAATATTTGTTTCCGTTTCAGGCATAAATAATTCTTATTTTATTTTCAAAACTGATCATTGGCTCTGGTTTTTTTATTGAAAGTTCATTGAACGAGCTCGTCTAAAATCAATCCTTAACGAATGGCATTTACTACCTGTACAATCACCATTTCTTCCACAAAAATGATAAACATGGCAAATACCACCGCATAGTTGGCGGCCTTGCCAACACCCTGGGTGCCGTTTTCGGCATTATAACCCTGGTAGCAACCTGCTACTCCAATAGTAAAGCCAAAACAAATCGCTTTAAAAATGGAGGAAAAAATATCTAAAAAAGAAATCGTACTCAAAGCACTTTTTATGAAAGCAGTGAAGCTAGTCAGCTCATTGGCATGTACATTTAAATAAGATCCCATCATACCCACAAAACCCGTATAAAGCACCAATATAGGCATCATAAACGTGATGGCGGTGATTCGACTGACCACCAAAAACTTAAAAGGATTGGTACCAGACACTTCCATCGCATCTATTTGCTCTGTTACACGCATGGAGCCCAGTTCAGCACCCATATTGGAGCCTACTTTGCCCGCCACAATCAATGAGGAAACTAATGGCGCCAATGCTCTAATGATCGCAATGGATACCAATGAAGGTAGCCAAGAACTGGCTCCAAAAGTAGATAATGATGGTCGGGATTGTTTGGTAAAAATAATACCAGTTATAAACCCAGTAAGAGTAACCAAGGCTAATGAATTGTAACCGACATTATAGCATTGGTTGATAGTTTCCTTCCATTCGAAAGGCGGGGAAACGGCTTGCTTGAAATATAAAACAATAAACTTACCCAGGTCATAAACCCCTAAAAAAAAGGAATCTATTTTCTTAGAAATTAAGAAGCCTTTTTTGGGTAAAATAGTAGTTTTGGTTTCAGGAGTTTTCAATGGCTATATAAGATTAGAAATCTCATTTATCGTACTTATTAGATTCTATTATTTAAAAATATCAAACAACCATTGGTCAATTATCGCCTTGATTTTCTTCCAAATCATTATGATTATCCCCACCTAAGCTATAATAATTATTTTCTTCGTCCTCATTACCAATGGCTTCTTGGTTATCATCCAATTCAGCACCTGGCACATCTAAATCATACTCAGAAGAATCGTCTTTTACTTGCTTTTCATTCGGTATTACTGAATCCTCCTTATAATTTTCATCTCCAACTTTATGACCTCTATGATAGATATCTTCGCTTGCCGGATAAAGTGGATAGCCCGGAAAATCCTTCGTTTTAGGATTACTATTTTCTACATTTTTATCGATCTTCTCTTTCATGTTTTTCATGATTTTGTAAAGGCAATTTTAAAAAAAATATTAAATCAAATTGTTGGCATAAAAATCCCTTACGAAGGCATGTTGCTGATTTTCAGTCATATAATCCGTTTGCTTCAGGTGTATTTTGATTTTCGAGAATTTCTGATCTCCCTTCATTTTATGAGCCAACTTAATTTTTGCTTCGGTGGGTCCAAATATTAAGACTTCCTCATAGTTTCTAATGGCGCTGGCGATGTCTTTCAAATATTCGGCTTGTTGTTGTCTCTTTTTGTTATGCATGATGCTTTCACTTTTTTCTAAGCTTTCCTCCATTACTTCATGGGTAAATTTCGACTCAATAGACAATGATTCTATTGTGTCGGTGCTATATTCCATTAGCTTGGCTACAGAATTGTCCATAAATACCCCTAACTTTTTTGCTTGATTCAATTCCATTATTGATTATTATTGATTATGATTAAAAGTGTAAAGGTTGGTTTATTAGACAAGTATTGTGTTATACAATTATCCAAAAGAATTGCAATATTCACACATAGACTATATTTGGCAAACAAAAAACGTCCTCAATAAAATTGAAAACGTTTCTGTAACCACCTAACCACTAAATCTCAAATTATTTTTAAAAAATTCTAATTATACCAATTTTGTCTATATTGTCGTAAGCTTAGTTGCTCCGTTTAGTTTTGGAAAAGTCAATATGGGCCATTTAGCCTCTTGCACAAAATGATTGGTTGTGCTAATCTCAAATATTCTTTCTAAAAAAGATTTCTCATGTATCGCAAAGGCCAGTACATCAGGATTATAACCTTCAATGTATTTCTCAAGGCCCTCCACTACATCCTCTCGATCGATATTCTTAAAAGTGATGTTTTCGTCTTCAAATTCGTCCTCCAGACGCCCGATGGTTGCCTCTATGGCGTGACCCACATTAGGTTCAAAATATTCATGGACATGTACTACCTTACAAGTAGCTCCTAAAGGATTGGCAATGTCGAGCAATAAACTAATAGCTAAACTTTCATCTTCCTTAAAATCGGCAGCATACAATATATTTTGAGGATATTCCAATTTACAGCCTTCTGGAATAATCCAAACAGGGCAATGGGCCGATTTTACTATTTTTTGGGCATTTGTACCCAACCATCTTTCCAAAAAATTATGTGCTCCTTTGGTACCCATTACAATCATATCTGCCTTTATCGATTCTGCTTTTTCGATTATATCATAACCTACGATTCCGTACTCAGCTATTTTTGAAATCCTTTCGGCAGTAAAGTTCGTTCTTGATCTAAAATCGTTGGTAAAGTCTGCTAAATTTAATTCCGCAATCTTTTGCATATCTATCAAGTCGGTATTCATATTTGAAGCCACCTCATATTCAACCACAACGGGAAAAGTATAAATATTGACAAACGTAATATCAGCATTAAAGGCCCTAGCTAACGTTGCTGCATATTGTGCAGCGTGCATCGAATTGTCACTAAAATCTGTTGGAACAAGTATTGTTTTCATCTGATTTATTTTTTGTTATTACAAAGTTTCTAATTATTAGCTTCATAACTTTTACATAAATTCGGATAAAGCTTACGTTATTCACACATTCTCTGAATTAACCTTGAACAATTTTTGTTGTCCGTTCAAAGAAAGTCGTAAGGCTTTTTAGTTTGGTTAAAACTAAAAAAAAACGTTCTCAATAAAATTGAAAACGTTTCTGTAACCACCTAACCACTAAAACTTTAATCCCTACTTTAATCATACAAAGATCCCTTTTTCTCATCTAATATTCCTTACATAATTTTTAAAGAAATTTATAATATTCTCACTTCAATTTTTAAAAATTTATACCTTAAAAACAATATAATTTTATGATTTAGTTATCTTTCTTAGCTATTCCAGTTAATCAAAATGAGTTTCAGCCATTCCATTGGTCGTATTGGTAATTAGTTTTCAAGATATTTATAATTTATTGATAATAAGTAACTTAAATAGTACTACCTTCACCAGTAAATGAGAGTGAAAATGAAAAATGTTGCTCTTTCAAGGAATAATAAAGCTCCTTCTGAAAAAGAAACTATTTTAAAACTAAACTCAATCACGAAAATAGAACCAATTATAAAAAAGCAAGGCCCTGTTTCTCCTCCGGAAAGTAAAGCTATTCATCCATTTACGGTAGTTGCAATTGGTGCTTCGGCGGGTGGTCTTGAGGCCGTAACCCAACTTTTACAGAATCTTTCGCCCAGCACTGGCATGGCCTATATTTATGTGCAGCACCTCAGCCCCGATCACAAGAGTTTGCTCACTCCACTTTTATCAAAAGTAACTGAAATGAAAGTGCAGGATATTGATGATATGGAGATGATTCAACCAGATAATGTATATGTGATTCCACATGATAAAGAAATAGAAGTAATAGATGGCCATATACAATTGCTTCCAAGGCTAAAAAATAGAACTTCTAATTCATCCATTGATGTCTTATTTTCCTCACTAGCCGAAACGCATAAGGAAAACGTAATAGGTATCGTGCTTTCGGGAAGTGCAAATGACGGCACCCGAGGGCTAAAAGAAATAAAACTGGCCGGAGGCCTTACTTTTGCACAAGACGATTCGGCCAAATTTACCAGTATGCCCCATTCGGCTATCGCTGAAGGGGTGGTCGATTTTGTGCTCACTCCCAAAGATATCGCAAACGAACTGACATGGATTGGCAAGCATCCGTTAATTAAAAGAAGCATTGCAAAACCAACCCCTGAAGATGAAATTGAAAACAACAATCCTGATTTAAAAAAAATCCTTCAGCTCTTACACAAAAGAAAAAACGTTGATTTTAGCCATTACAAAATGAATACGATTAAGCGAAGAATGCTTCGCCGAATGTTGATTCATAAAATTAATACCATTGAACATTATGCTGAATTCCTGCTTCTAAAAAGTGAAGAAATTGATATTCTTTATCAAGATTTGTTAATCAATGTGACCGAGTTTTTTAGAGATATAGAAGCCTTCCTGCTTTTAAAAAAAACAATTTTACCTCGGTTGCTCAAAAGTAAAGGACAAGGTGATACCCTAAGAATTTGGGTGGCCGCTTGTGCAACCGGCGAAGAGGTGTATTCCATTGCCATGACTTTGTTGGAAATACAGCAAAATAAAACGACTAGCGTTCCTTTTCAAATTTTTGCGTCAGACCTCAGCACCGAAGCAATAAATATTGCTCGTAATGGTGAGTACTCCATTAATCAACTCAAAAACGTTTCGCCCAAACGCCTTCAACAATTTTTTACAAAATCAAAAGATAAGTATCGCATCTCGAAATCGTTGCGTGATGTATGCATTTTTGCTGAACACAATATTCTGAGTGATCCACCTTTTTCCAAAATGGATTTTATCAGCTGTCGTAATTTTCTCATTTATTTGGATACCTATGCGCAGAAAAAAGCCATCAACACATTCCATTATGCTCTAAATGAGGGTGGGTTTTTGATGCTAGGCAAATCGGAAACCATCGGAACATCTGTTCAGTTATTTGCAGTACTCAATAAAAAATTTAAGTTTTATACTCGTAAAAAGAATTCTGGTTCAATCAGAAATCCAGATATTACTACACGTATTTCAACATTGGCTTTGTCTGAAACTAATTTACGAGAAACCATTATTCCCAAAAAAGCACCTACTTCCTCAAGTAATAATCTCGGATTAGCTTTTGATGCCGTCCTATTGTCTCAGTATGTGCCCGCCAGTGTCATTATCAATCATGATTTGGAAATTCTACAATTTAAAGGACCCACTTCATTATACCTTCAAAATTCATCCGGAAAGGCCAGTTTCAATATTTTGAAAATGGCACATCTCGAAATTACTTTTGAACTACGCAATGCGATACATCATGCGATAAAAACGAAACAGCTAGTAAGGAAAACCGGTATTGAAATTAATCGTGATACGGTAGGGAATGTAGTTCGAATTATAAATATTGAAGTGGCACCGCTTAAAATAGACGGAGAAGAGCCTTTACTTATTATTGTATTTACTGGGCAACAAATGGAATTGCCAGATTATCCTTTGGTGGCCGGCAAAAACAAATCCTCTGTAAAAGACCGCAGGATAAAAAAATTAGAAGAAGAATTAATTGCTGCTCGTGCCGACATGGGGGCCATCACTCATGATCAGGAAGCAGCCAATGAGGAGTTGCAAAGTGCCAATGAAGAAATAATATCGAGCAATGAAGAGCTCCAAAGCTTAAATGAAGAACTTGAAACTTCCAAAGAAGAGATTGAATCGACCAATGAGGAATTAATTACCAGTAATCAGGAACTGCATGCCAGGATTCAACAAATAGAAGAATTATATACTTATTACGAAGGCATTATTGCCACTGTACATGAGCCAGTGCTCATATTGGATAAAAACATTCGGATTAAATCGGCCAATAAGTCGTTTTGTAAAATGTTTCATGTAATTGAAGATGATATTATAGGCATATCCTTATACAAATTAGGTGATAATCAATGGAATATCCCTCGGTTAAGGGAGCTTTTAGAAAATATTGTGCCCAAAAACATTCGTTTTCATGATTTTGAAGTCGAGAGCATATTTCCTGTGATTGGACAAAAAACAATGCTGCTCAATGCCCATCGCATTGTTCAGGAAAGCAGAAATGAGGAGTTGATTATATTGACCATTGCTGATATTACCGAAGTAAAACGTTTGGCAATTGCTCTACAGGTAAAAGAAAAGAAAGTATTAGAGATACAATTAGAGGCAGAGAAAAAAGTCATTGAAACTTTAAAGAAATCTAGCGAGCACTTCCAGCAAGTGGTAAAAAGCCTGCCTGCCGCAGTTTATTCCTGTGATGCAAAGGGGCGCATCAATTTTTACAATGATGCCGCTGAGAAAGTATGGGGCCGAAAGCCAGTAATTGGTAAGGAATACTGGTGTGGCTCTTATAAACTTTTTACTTTAGATGGTACTCCAATGCCATTAGATAAAAGCCCAATGGCCGTTTCAGTCATAGAGCAAAGGGCTATTTTGGGAGAAGAAATCATTGTGGAACGTGAAGATGGGACTCGCTCTATTGTAAAGGTTTATCCTCAACCGGAATTTAATTCGTTAGGAGAAATAACGGGATCAATTAATATGGGTTTTGATATTTCGGAACAGGTGAAAACTAAAAATGAATTAATTGAAGCCAAAAATAATGCCGAAATAAAAACCAAAATTGCCGAGGGGGCTGTAAAATCAAAGCAGCAATTTTTGTCTAATATGAGCCATGAGATTCGCACACCTATGAATGCAATCGTTGGGTTTACCAATGTAGTATTGAAAACACTTTTGAATGAAAAACAAAAAGAATATTTAAATGCCATCAAAATATCTGGTGATGCATTGGTTATTTTGATCAATGATATATTGGACTTAGCCAAAGTGGAAGCTGGTAAAATGACCTTTGAACATATACCTTTTAATTTGTCAGTTTCTATCGAAAGTATGACGATATTATTTGAGTCAAAAATCAAGGAAAAGAATTTGGAATTTAAAACGGATTTTGACACTAAAATTCCACAAATTTTAGTGGGTGATCCGATGAGATTACGACAAATACTCTTAAATCTGATAGGCAATGCGGTTAAGTTTACAGAAAAAGGAAGTATAGCCATGCAAATTAACCTGCTGAATGAAGAAGAAGAAAAAGTAACAATCGAATTTTTATTAATTGATACTGGGATTGGGATTGCTAAAAATAAGTTGGCGGATATTTTTAATAATTTTGAACAAGCCCATAAAGGCATCAGTAGTACTTATGGAGGAACTGGACTGGGACTTTCTATCGTCAAACATTTGGTGGAAAATCAGGGTGGGACGGTTTCGATTAAAAGCGAAATTGGCAAAGGCTCCACTTTTGGTTTTGTCATGAATTTTGGGAAAGTTAGTGCTGAATTGGAAATCGATAACCAATATGAACAGTTGATAAATGCTCCCTTTGAAGAGATTGAACTCTTAAATATTAGAATATTGATTGCGGAGGATATGCCTCTAAATCAATTTTTGATTAAAATAATTTTAGCTGATTATGGATTTGAGGTAGATATTGCCGAAAACGGGAAAATTGCGATTGAAAAACTTACCTCAGCTTCACTTGGCAACCAAAGACCTTATGACCTTATTTTAATGGACCTTCAAATGCCTGAAATGGATGGCTTTGAGGCCACAAAATTTATCCGAAATGAAATGAATTCTCAGGTTCCTATCATTGCCCTTACCGCTGATGTGACTACTATGGATGTGGAAAAATGTTTGGAAATGGGAATGAATGATTATATTTCAAAACCGATTGATGAGAAAATACTATATCATAAAATAATCAAATGTTTGAGGAAATAGTTGAAAGTATTTTCAAACGATTAGAATGCTTTATTTAAGTAATTGATACAATCTATCTGCATCTTCTTTTTTGCAAAGTTCGGTACCAGGATTTAAAGTAGCGGCTGAGCCACAAGCCACTCCGTATTTTATTGCTTCTTCTAAGCTTTCGCCTTTTGAAAGAGAGTAAACAATCCCTCCTACCATGCTATCTCCCGCACCAACTGTACTTTTTGATAGCACTTTTGGTGCTAAAATTGTTCTTGTGACATCTTTGGTAATAAGCATTGCACCCTCCGCCCCCAGCGAGCACACAACTACTTCGCAATTTCCTTTGGCAATAATATTTTTAGCTGCTGCTTCTACCTCCGCCGAATTTAGTTCACTTTTACCTGCCAACTTACTGAGTTCATGAAGATTGGGTTTAATTAAATACACCCCTTCATCAGTGGCTTGTTTCAATGCCTCCCCAGAAGTGTCTATGATAAATTTGGCATTTTTGTTTTTTGCAATTTTAGCTAATTTTGCAAAAATATTAAGGGGTACACCCGGTGGTATGCTTCCACTTGCAACGATAAATTCAGGATTTTCAAATTCCTCTACTGCTTTCAAACAGTTTTTCCATTCTTGGTCATTTAAAGAAACATTGGGCATCCCAAATCGATATTGGTGATTATTAGAGAGGTCCAAAACAACCAGATTTTCCTTTGTATTATTTTCTGAGACAATATTTAAGGTTGAAATATTCTCATTTTGTAACAATTGATTGAAAATAATGCCGTTACACCCACCCGCTGGATAAATCGCAATGGCTTCGCCGCCCAGTTTTTTTATAGCTCTTGCCACATTAATTCCACCACCACCAGGCTCCAGTTTCGGATGTTCACAAATAAGCTTCTTCTCAGGAAGTAAAGAGGGTATGGAAGTACTCTTATCAATACTGGGACTGAATGTAATGGTGAGTATATTTGGCATAAAAGATTTTTTCCTAAAAATAACAAATTCTTTCTAGAACTTTTAAAGATCCTGC
>JAZKGO010000075.1:0-4247 GCA_040385875.1 Bacteroidota bacterium | reverse complement strand
ATAAAATAAAAAATCAAATTATGACAACTATACAGTTCGGTTTAAAAGAAAACTGGAAACAATTTGCACTTTTAGTAATCATTAATGCATTTGTGGGTGGTATGATTGGTTTAGAGCGGTCCATTTTACCACAATTGGCAGCTCAAGAATTTGGTGTTTCTTCGAAAACAGCTCTACTCTCATTTATTGTGGCTTTTGGGATCACTAAAGCAATTTGCAATTACTTTACTGGCAAATTGGCCAACAAAATTGGTCGAAAAAATCTCTTAGTTATTGGCTGGTTTTTTGCATTGCCTGTCCCATTTATCCTGATTTATACTAGTCAATGGAATTGGATACTATTTGCCAATCTACTTTTGGGAATCAACCAAGGGCTGACCTGGAGTATGGCTGTAGTAATGAAAATTGATTTAGTTGGCAATAAAAAAAGAGGCTTGGCAGTGGGTATCAATGAATTTGCTGGCTATGTTTCAGTGGGATTGGTGGCATTCTTAACCGGATATATTGCCAATAGATACGGCATTAGACCTTATCCTTTCTATTTAGGAATTGTCTTTTCCATTTTGGGTTTATTGCTAAGTGCCCTTTTTGTAAAAGACACCAAACATCATGTAAATACTGAAAGTCAAGAAAGCAAAATATCGTTTTTGAAAAATATTTTTGTTGATACCACCATAAGACATAAATCTTTGAGCGGGATTACTCAGTCAGGTTTGGTGAACAATCTGAATGATGGAATGATATGGGGATTATTGCCATTGCACTTGCTCTCTAAAAATTTCTCAACCACTCAAATAGGCTTATTAACAGCAATCTATCCAACCATTTGGGGCTTGGGCCAATTGTTTACAGGTAAACTTTCTGATATTTACTCCAAAAGATTATTGCTTTTTTGGGGCATGATTTTACAGGCATTAGCCATTACTGGATTAATTTGGGCCAGTAGTTTTTTGCAATTTGCCATTTTAAGCATATTACTTGGGTTGGGCACTGCTTTGGTTTATCCAACCTTTATCAATGCCATTGCCGACTATACCCATCCCAGTCAAAGAGCCGAAAGCCTAGGTGTATTCAGATTTTGGAGAGACTTAGGCTATGCCATTGGAGCTTTATTAACTGGAATGCTAGCCGATAGTTTTAGTTTAAAAACATCAATCCTTACTATCGGATTACTCACTGCTTTTTCAGCATTTGTGATTTTAAAAAGAGTGAAGGATGCCAAAAATTAAATCAAGAATTCGTGATTCCAATTAAAATAAATCAGCTCTCATAAACACACCAAAGTTATTTTTGTTGATTTTCAAAGGGCTGTAATAATCAAAATTAGCCCCTAATCCATAAGTAAGATGCTTGGCTGTTAAGCCAATGCGGCCATATAAATAACTTCTATTGTGCAGGTTGTCTTTTGAATTTTTATTGTATAAAATTTGAAGATTGGTATATAAATTTACCTTTTCGGATAGCGCAGGTTTAAATTCAACTTTCGAAAAATATTCTAAATCTTTGGTGGCTTTTAAGTACATCAAAGGTGCCACCACCACAAGCCATTCCTTATTGGCAAAGACATATTGCAAACCCGTAATTGTATTAAAACCAATTGCTTGGTTCATGGCCACTCCTGCAAATGGCGATAAACCCTTCCAGATTTTATAATGCAACCAGGAGACAGATACAAAATCTTGTTCAATTTTAGTATTCTTATAATCTGTCTGAAAAGTGGTGATATTAAAAAAGCCAAATTTACTTTCGGTATTGATCGGCTTAGAAACTGACATTTGAAAAAAAATGCGCTCATTACCAAGCATTATTTCTGGAGGAACTGGAGGAGAGATAGCTGGCTTTTCTTGTGCGATAGAGGTTTGGATGAAACCAATGAAAATAATTGTCAAATACTGAAGTTTACTCATAAAGTTTAAATTTAATAGCTAAATGTATGCTTAAAGATAATTCATAAGCCTTAATCTATTAAAAATCATTTAGCTCAAATTGATTATATCCTAAAAAAAGCAGGTATTTTAATAATCTGAAAAACAAATTTAATTTTCCAAAAGTATCAATTTCAAAAACTAATTGATATTTCAAACCATCCTTCTATTTGTTTTGTTCCCTACTTTTAAACCAACTAAAGATTTATTAAGGTTAGAAAATTCGTAAAAAAAGATAAAAGATACTAAAAGAAAAATGGAAGTAGGAATTGATAGTTTTGCAGCGGCGGGTTCAGTACCGAACCAAAAAAATTCAATGCTTTTGATTAATCAGCTAATCAAAAGAATAGAATATGCGGATGAAATGGGTTTAGATTTTTTTGGAATTGGGGAGCACCACCGAAAAGAATTTCTTGACTCTGCCCCAGCTATGATTTTAGCAGCTGCCGCTTCGAAAACCAAAAATATACGTCTGGGCTCAGCAGTGACGGTACTCAGTGCAGCGGATCCTGTGCGAGTGTTTCAAAATTTTGCCACATTAGACTTAATTTCAGGTGGGCGAGCGGAAATTGTGGCAGGCCGTGGATCCTTCATTGATGCCTTCCCATTATTTGGCCTTAATCTGAACGATTACGATGAGCTATTCATCGAAAAACTAGATTTATTATTAACTATCCGTGACAATGAAACAGTAAACTGGTCTGGAAAATTTAGAGCAAAGCTAACCAATCAACCCATTTATCCAAGACCTGTACAAAGTAAATTACCCATTTGGTTGGGAGTAGGTGGCACCCCACAATCCTTCGTTCGTGCAGGCACTTTAGGCTTGCCACTCATGGTGGCTATTATTGGAGGTGATACCCACCGATTCAGGCCTTTGGTGGATCTTTATCGAGAAGCTGGAAAAAAAGCTGGGCACTCTTCTGAAACTTTAAAAGTAGGTTTGCACTCTCTTGGTTATGTAGCCAATACAACCGATCAAGCCATTGAGGATTACTACCCTGGTTATGCCGAAATGTTTACTAAAATTGGAAAAGAAAGAGGTTGGCCACCTGTAAGGCGTGAGCAATTTGAATCCCAAATAGGCCCATTGGGCTCGATGCTAGTGGGTAACCCTGAAGAAGTGGCAGCAAAAATTTTAAGACATAGTGAAGCTTTGGGTGGTATCTCAAGAGTTACTTTTCAGATGGATGCTGGACTGACCCATGAAAAACTCATGCAATCCATAGAACTGATTGGCAACAAGGTAATACCTTTAGTGAATTCAAAAAATCCGACCAAACATTAATGTAGCTCTTTAATTAAAAGTTCAATTTTTTCAGCTTCATCAAGGCGATGGGCAGCAATAGCGTCTTTTAATTGCCATAGATAAGCAATTTCCTTGCTTAGTTTTGATATCTCTTCTTTAGAATTTTTGAGTTGTAGATCAAGCTTTTCATTGAATTTAAAAATGGTTTTAGTGGTTCTCAGCAGGTTACGATAATCCCATGCCAAAAAAACATTGATTATTATTGAGATAATAATGGCAATTTTCATAAGATTATAATTGTTAGTGTTAACTGAATTTGTACAAAAAAATAATATTTTAGTACAATAAACTAAAACTAATAAAAAAAGCATCAATTACTGTTATTTACAAAATAAATTTGGGGAAATCTTATTGAATGCGTCTGCTTATTTTCAAATAAATGCGATTCATGATTATTTAGCTTATATTAGGTAATAATAGATTAGGTTACTGATTCTATTTTTTCCATTATCCATTCTTTTAAGAAAAAACTATTGACTATTTATTTATGGGATCAATTGAAACAGTAAGAAAGGTTGCATTGTCACTGCCAGATACAAGTGAAGAACCTCACTTTGAGAAAACATCCTTTAGGGCCAAAAAGAAAATATTTGCCACCTTCGACAAAAAGACAGGAAAACTTTGTGTAAAACTATCAGAAATAGATCAAAATGTTTTTTCTTCATTCGACCCATCAATCATTTATCCAGTTCCAAATAAATGGGGTAAGCAAGGTTGGACTTTAGTTGAGATTTCAAAAATAAAAACAGAAATGCTTTTTGATTTAATCACCACTGCCTATGGTGAGGTTACTCGGAAGGGGTTGGCAAAATAGAATCAATAAATCAGTTTATTGCATAAACTGATTTATTAAATTTATGAGCTAATTATATTGAATTGTGGTTGATTTTATCATTTCGATATTCACTAGGCTTAAGCCCCGTTTTACTTTTAAAAAACCTAGCAAAATCACTGATTTCATTTTTACCTATTTTATGCGATATTTCAGAAACTGTAAGGTTGGTTTGTTTTAA
>JAZKGO010000074.1:3132-8463 GCA_040385875.1 Bacteroidota bacterium | reverse complement strand
CAGGGCTACGCACATCTATAATCGGCGTGTATTGAGCTTTTTGGAGAAAATCGTTGGGTGAAAGGGCTTTTATTGACATGATTTTACTGAGCCTTTGCCTCTCTCAAATACAACTGAATAGTATTTTCCAAACCCAAATAAAGGGCATCACATACAAGCGCATGGCCAATAGAAACCTCTAATAAATTTGGAATATTTTGTTGAAAATACCGAAGATTGTCCAAACTCAAATCGTGTCCAGCGTTGATGCCAAGGCCCAATTCGTTGGCTTTTTTGGCCGCTAAAATAAATGGTGCGATTGCGCTTTCTTTGTTTTCAAAATAGTTTTCGGCATAAGGCTCGGTGTACAATTCGATTCGGTCGGTACCCACAGCTTTTGCACCTTCTACCATAGCTAGATCGGCATCTACAAATATGGAAGTGCGAATGCCCGCTTCTTTGAAACGGCCCACCAAATCGATCAATAAATCTTTGTTTTTTATCGTGTCCCAGCCAGCATTGGAGGTGATATTGCCCAATGCATCGGGCACGAGCGTTACCTGTGCGGGCTTGTTGGCGAGCACCAATTCCACAAATTTCTTCTCAGTTGGGTTGCCTTCAATATTAAATTCGGTGTCAATTACTGCCTTCAAATCAAACACATCTTGATAGCGAATATGGCGTTCATCTGGTCGGGGATGTACCGTAATACCCTCAGCTCCAAAGCGTTCGCAATCCAAAGCCACTTTTACCAAATCTGGATTGTTGCCCCCTCGAGAATTGCGCAAAGTTGCAATTTTGTTGATGTTTACAGATAGCCTTGTCATATTTATAATTGAAAATAATTCCTCAAAAAATGGTAATTTTGCAAAAATATTTTGTTGTAAATCCAAATTTACACCATTTTTTCCCCAATTATTAAATTAACAAAAAAAGATATGTCGTTAAAAACAACAATTGAAAATAGCATAAAAGATGCCATGCGTGCCAAAGATGCCGGCCGTTTGATGGCTTTGCGTTCTATAAAATCATTGATTATGGTGGATGAAACCTCTGGTAAATTCCCGAATGGATTGACTGCTGAAGATGATATGAAAGTGTTGATGAAAGCTGCCAAACAGCGAAAAGATGCCGCTGAAATGTTTCAAGGCCAAAACCGAACCGACCTTTATGAAAAAGAAATGAGCGAATTGGCAGTAATCGAAGAGTTTTTGCCCAAACAACTTTCGCCAGATGAAATTAAAGCAAAAGTAGCCGCCATAATCGCTAAAGTGGGTGCCACTTCCATTGCCGATTTAGGTAAAGTAATGGGCGTAGCTTCCAAAGAAATGGCGGGTTTGGCCGATGGAAAAGCGATTTCGGGGGTAGTGAGGGAACTATTATCATAGTGGATAACAAATTATTTTTATCTGAGGCCGACATTGCAAATGTTAACCAACCAATTGGCCACTAATGTTTCATAAAATTGTATTTGGATGAAATATATATTATTCTTATTCCAGTTTTGCATATTGTTTAACTTACACGGTCAATTTATTGAAATTAAATGTAAAAAATATTTTAATGTTAAAAGCTATATACTTCAAGATACTTTGAGTGTCGAAGTTGGGTTTAATATTTCAGGAAAAATAGTAAAGCTTAGTAAAAATGACGTTGAAATTGTTGAAAAAATAATAAAAGATAATAGCCCTAGGTGTATATATAAATATTATAAAAAAAACTCTAGAAAATATATAGGGTATCAAACGGAAAATTTTCAAAAAAGGTGTCTGGTTTTAATACAAAATAGTGTTAGATACCCCGAAATGTTTCCAGATATTGAATCTACCATAGTTTTGGGTTTTGGAGATTTTTATGAGAACCCTAAAAATCAAAAGCGAATTTTGATAAATTTAGTAAACAAGGAAATAATAAATTAAGAAAATCTTCCGTAAAAATTTATTAGCCCAACAAACAAAATGCAAACAATAGACATCATAATCCTACTCCCACTACTTTACGGTGCCTATAAAGGCTTTAAAAGGGGTTTTATGATTGAAATTGTGAGTATTGCGGCTTTTGTGATTTCGGTGTTGGTGGCTTTTAAGTTTTTGAATGAAAGTACTGGTTTTGTTTCAAAATATATTACTAATCCACTCACTGCTAGGCTGATACCGTATATTAGCTTTGCCATTTTGTTTTTGCCTATTGTCTTTTTAATAAATAAATTGGGTTGGCTTTTACGAAGTTCCACAAAAAGTACACTTTTGGGAAGTTTCGATACCTTTGTGGGTGCGGCCGTTGGCTTGCTTACTTGGAGTTTTGGGGTGAGTATAGTTTTTTGGTTAATCAGCTCGATTGGTATTAAAATTGCTGAAAATCAAATAGATAAGTCAATCATTTATCCAATAATTGCACCAGTTGCCCCCAAAATAATTTCGTTGGCAACGGATATTTATCAAAAAACAGATTTTAAAACACCTTTGAAAGAGTTTTCGGAGAAGGAGGAAGAATAATCTAAAAAAAATGGAAGAGTCATTAACAAAAATAGAAGCTGTTAAAAAACGAGACATCCGAAAGCTTTCATTCGAAGAGCTCAAAACCTTCATGGTTGAAAACGGAGAAAAGGCTTTTCGTGCCAAACAAATCTATGAATGGATTTGGAAAAAATCCGTGACGGCTTTTGATCAAATGACTAATTTGAGTTTGGAGAATCGCACTTTTTTGGAAACAAATTTTCAAATAAAAGCTGTACAAGTGGCTGAAAAACAGGTTTCTACAGATGACACGATTAAAAGTTCTTTCCAGCTTTTTGATAAAAATTTAGTAGAAGGAGTGCTCATTCCGCAGGAAGAACGCATGACGGCCTGCATCAGTAGTCAGGTGGGTTGCTCGCTTACCTGCTCGTTTTGTGCGACGGGTTATATGGATCGCAAGCGCAATTTGGATGCCGCCGAAATTTACGATCAGGTGGTTTTAATACGAAATCAGGCAGAAAGTCATTACAACAAACCCCTCACCAACGTAGTGTACATGGGTATGGGTGAGCCGCTACTCAACTATGCGGCCGTGTTGGAATCAGTCGAAAAAATTACTTCACATGAAGGCTTGGGCATGGCACCTCGCCGAGTGACGGTGAGCACCGCCGGAATTGCCAAAATGATCAAAAAATTAGGTGACGATGAGGTGAAATTCAATTTGGCCGTTTCACTTCATGCGGCTAATGATGAAAAACGCAATAAAATAATGCCCATAAACGAATCCAATTCGTTGAAGTCTTTGAAAGAGTCATTGCTTTATTATTATGCCAAAACTCGGAATCGGATTACTTTTGAATACATTGTTTTTTACCAATTTAATGATAGTTTGCAAGATGCTCAGGAGCTTTGGAATTTTACCAAACACTTTGATTGTAAGATAAATATCATCGAATATAACCCCATTTCACAGGCCAATTTTGTAAATACTGACCCTGAAACTTTGACCAAATTCTCCAATTTTTTGCAAGAAAAGGGAGCAAAAGTATATGTGAGAAGAAGCCGTGGTAAAGATATTGATGCCGCATGTGGACAGCTGGCAGGTAAAAAGCCACCAGTTATTGAACAAGAAATTGTAGCCTAATTGTTGCCAACTTTTTAGAAAGTTGGCAACAATTTTTCGGAATTATTCCCCAGGCCTATACTGCCTTTCCACATTTTTTAACACATCTTCTTTGTAAAATAGCACCTCTTTAAATTGTCCTTTGGCATACATTTCGGCCTGATCGTTTAAATGTTTTGAATTTATATAGCCCGAATTGCCCCCAGCTAAAAGTGATTTTGCTTTAATTTTTTTGCCAAATTCAACAGCACAAATAAAACTATTTCCATTGAAACCATACCTACTTTTTTGCCCCGAAACATGTCTGCTATTAAAGGATGGCAGTGAGCCAAAAAGTGCCGAGGCAATTCCAACTGGTAAACTCGGTTTTGAGTCATCGTAGTTTTGTACAATGTCACCATTTAGTCGTTGAAATCTGTTCATTTCGCCCCAAGTTACCTGCCATTTGCCCCAATTTTGCTTTAATTCTTGAACAGTTTTATAAAAAGGAATGACCAAATCTTCCAAATTAGCATTTTTAACAAAAGAATTGGCAGCTTCAATTTGGTCAGCCTCTTCTTTTTCAATGTATTTTCTTGGGCTTAATTTATAACCCCATTCTATTGCCAAAGTACTTGCGACAGAGCTTTCAGTTGTGCGATAATCCCAGTTTTTCAAAATTGCAATCGGCTCATTCAGAGCAGTATACAGAGAATCCGTTGGTTTTACATTTTGCTCAAAAGATTTAATTAATGCTGGTACAAACACCTCAAAAGCCGATAAATAATTGTCATAACCCGTTTTTATTACCTTATCCAAAGTATAAGATTTTTCTTTGTCCAACACTCTCACAGCATTTATCCCACGGAAATTCTCGCCATCGGGGGCCATATATTTGGGGTAATCTTCACGTTTTGGGCTGAAATTTCCAGAAACCGTAAAAGGGGTAGAATTGCAGTTTTGGATCCAGCCATTTTCAGGGTTATAGATGTGCACTGCCTCATCAACCATGTGCAAGCCTTGCCAATCGGTGCTTGATTTACTGCCATCAATTACTTTTGACCAATCCAATTTTTTGTCACGAATGGGCACGAAATTACCATGCCAATAGGCTATATTTCCCTGATTATCAGCATATACCGTGTTGTTTGAGGTATTGGCTTTGATGTACATTGCCTGTTTATAATCGGCAAAACTTTTCGATTTTGTGCGAACCCAACTTTGCTCCAAACTTTTCATAGACCGATTGAAGCTTTTCAAACTCAGCCATTTTCCGTCTCTTTCCGCCATAATTGGGCCATGACTGGTGTAAAAAGTGGTGAAGATTTTGGTTTTCAAAACACCGTTCTCCAAGTATCTAATTCGGATTTTTTTCTGGATAACTGGCTTTAAAATTTTGTCATATTCGTAAAAATATTTGCCGTTTTTCGCAACAATTTTTTCAGCATAAATGTCGGCAACATCCACGCTACTGGAGGTGTGCATCCAACCACAAGTTTCGTTAAATCCCTGATAAACAAACATTTGTCCCCAAGTAACCGCCCCATAAGCATTCAAGCCTTCCTCGCTGACCATTTGTACTTCCGGCCGATAATAAAATGAAGTATGAGGATTAATATATAAAATGGAATTACCTGCTTCTGTGATTTTGGGTGAAAATGCAAAACCATTTGAGCCAGTTTGGTAGTATTCCGATGTTTGATTATCGATGTTTGATGTTAGGCTCGGTATGCTTAATTCTTGTCTTTGATTAACAGATGGTTGCTTTTTTAAATAGCCAATTTTCTTATCTTC
>JAZKGO010000074.1:0-3032 GCA_040385875.1 Bacteroidota bacterium | reverse complement strand
TCAAATATAAATTTATCCCCTTTTATTTCTGCCAATCGCCCTAATTTTTCTATATAATTTAGCTCAATTCTATTGAAATCATCCTCACACTGGGCGTATAATAGCCCGAAAACAGCATCCGCATCCGTTTTTCCATACACATGCGGGATCCCCCAATTGTCACGAATAATATTTACATTTTTTGCCTGATTTTGATACCTTGCAACTTCTGTTTTTGTAAAGTTTTGGGCGAATAGTGTCCCGGATACTAAGAAAAGAAAAAGAAATTTGGCCATTTGTTTTTGAAGTTTGGTATTTAAAAAGTTTAAAATTATCGAAAAACATTTAATATCAAACTTCAAAAATGAAAAAAGCAACCAAGCTTTTTATTTGTTCCACTATGGCTTTTAGTCGGTTGGTTAGTTTTCAAATATACTAAAAAATGAGCCTTATCTTGGGTAAAACGGGTTAAATTTGTATAAACTGTAAAATCATGAATATCGGGGATAAAGTAAAGCTATCGAACACCAAAGAAACGGGAATTATAACCAATTTTTTGCGTGGTGATCAGGTAGAAGTAGAATTAGATGGCTGGAACAGCAAGCAAATTTTCTCAAAAAATGAGTTAAGATTAGTTGACCAACCCATTGAAAATAAGGAAGTTGCAAAACCTAAATCCAAAAACAATTTTGAAAAAGGAGTATTTTTGGCTTTTATTCCACAGAAACTACCAACTGGTGAATACTTAGAATTATACGCTATCAATAATACCGATTGGGATTTACCTTTTAGTCTCACAATTGATAAAACTCGTACAAAATCAGGTTTAATGGCTGGCTTTTTGAACGCTGGCGCATTTCAGAAACATATCGAAAAGTTAAAAATTGAGAATTTTGAAGAGTGGAAATCAATGACTTTTTCGGCAATATATCATTCTGAATCTGTTTTTGAACCCAAAGCTATGCTTTATAGTCAAAAGAAATTTCATGCCAGTACTTTTTTCCAAAATAAAACAAAAGTGCCTTTTTTAGAAACGGAAGGCTATTTATTTCAAATTGATGACAAACCTTTTGAAATAAATCCAGCAGCAATTCAGGAAAAAATGTTGGGAGAAAGCCCAAAAATTGTATCAGAAACCAATGTAAAACCAGCTGACGAATTTGACTTACATATCGAAAAGCTTTCCAATAATTTTAAACAACTGGGTAATGCTGAGATATTTGCCATGCAAATTGATGCATTCGAAAAGCATTTGGACAAAGCCATAGCAACCGGTTTAGAGGAGCTAATTTTTATCCACGGAATCGGAGATTGGAAGCTCAAAAAAGCCATTCACGAAATATTAGAATTTCACAAAAATGTCGCCGATTTTGGAATGGCAAACGAGCAAAAGTACGGTGCTGGGGCTACTTTTGTGAAAATTAAGTGAATTTGGAATTATTGAAATTGTGAAATATTTCTATTTATGCCAATAAAGTATCGGCTGAAATTCCCAAATTAAAGTGAAGTTCTTTTATCATTTTAAGGCTTAAGTTCCTTTTTTTGTTTAAAACTTCCGAAACTCGATTTTCTCCACCAAAATATTTTGCAATATCTTTTTGGGATAATTTTAGCTCTTCCATGCGATATTTTATCACTTCAATAGGGTCAGGATTTGGAATTGGATAATGCTTTTTCTCATATTCAATTGCTAAAATCGTAACAGCTTCTAAGATTTTTTCCTCTTCAGAACCTTCTTCACATTCCATTAAAAGTTGAATTAAGTTATTCGCTTCTTCAAATTCTTTTTGATTGGTAATCGGTTTAATTTCAATTTTCGCAGCTTTCATTTTGATTATTAATTGTTCAAATGCTTTTTATTTCCCAATCGCTAAAGCCAACCGAATCAATCCATAATTATACTTCTCTTCCATGGCTTCAAAAAGTGGTTTGGCAGCCTCTCCTTTTTTGATCCCTAAAGTTTTGGCAACAGCAACTATTTCATTTACAGCTTCTTGCGTGATTAGTTTTTTCAAGTCAATATTTTCACCCTCTTCAAAAAGTTTGGCCAAATGCCCAATAATTGTAGCTTCATTGATACCCCTGGCTAATGCTATTTCGGCTGGATTCAAACCCTTTTTATACAAATCAAATGTTTCAATATAGGTGAGGCCTGTGGCTTTTGTGCCATTTTCACGAGAAAACTTGATGATTTCGCTGATAAAAATATCCCCATATTGGTTGAATTTTTGCTCACCGACTCCCGAAACGGTGAGCATTTGAGTCTTATTGATTGGCTTTTTCTGAGCCATATCAGATAGGGTAGCATCCGAGAAAATTACAAAAGCTGGTATGTCTTTTTCGTCAGCCAATTCTTTCCTTAGAATTTTCAATTTTTCAAATAGAGCATCTTTTACCACCTCTCGTTTCGATTTCTTTGAGCTTAATTCCTCTTCTGATTTTCTGCTATTTTTTATTTCATATGATTCATATCGAACTAGTTGCACCTTTCCCGCTTCGAATAAAATGGCATTAGATCGGTTATTGAGTTTATAGCTATGGCCTTCATCATAAGCAATATCCATTACACCAGAGTTAAGCATTTGTTGAATATAATCAGCCCATTCTTCATACTTCAAGTCTTTCCCAGCTCCAAAAGTTTTCAGATTATGATAATTATTTTCAATGATTTTTCGATTATTTGAGCCACGCAAAATATCAATCAACATGCCCATTGCCACTTTTTCTTTAGTTCGGTGAATCACAGAAAGGGTTTTTTGTGCCAAAATAGTCGCATCAATACGCACGGGAGGGTTTTGACAAACGTCACAATTTCCACAATCTTTGGTAACCTCTTCATTGAAATAGCTGAGTAAAATTCGTCGTCGACAAATTTCTGCCTCCGCATATTGTTTCATGCGGTCCAATTTAGCCCGATTTACTTCTTTCATTGCTTCTGGAAGCTCTGAATTGGAAATCATATCTTGCCTCACCATTATGTCGGCATAGGTGTAGAAAAGCAGGGTATCGGCTTTTACCCCATCACGCCCAGCACGGCCAATTTCTTGGTAAAA
>JAZKGO010000073.1:0-2055 GCA_040385875.1 Bacteroidota bacterium | reverse complement strand
GTATTGTGGGTTATGATGACAATAAATATGGAGGTGCTTTCCAAGCCGTAAATAGCTGGGGTCCCTGGTGGGGTGAGAATGGCCTTTTTTGGATAAAATATACTGACTTCCCAAAAGTGGCCAAATATTGTTTTCAGGCATACCTTTCTAATAAGGTTGATGCGAAAAGCGTTGAAATGGCTGCCAATATTCAACTTCATTTTGGCAGCTTTTCAACAGGTAATGATGTGCCTTTTGAAAGAACCAAATTTAAAAATAAAGCGGATACCACTAATCAATTAGTAGCTTACAACCTAGTTTTACCTCAAGAAGATAAAACCAAATATTATTTTGAGGCCAACGTAGAAAAGCAAACTTATTTATATTTGATAGGCAAAAATGAAGAAGTCAAAGAAATTCAGTTACTCTTCCCAAATGCCGATTCAACAAGTGAGCTATTGGGACCTAATACGAAGTTTTTACTTCCAAGCCCTCAATGGAACAGTCAGACTAATCTTTGGGAAGAGATGCAATACCAACTTGAACCTCCAACTGGATTGGAATATTGGTTATTTTTATTTTCACCAACCAAGCTAAATATAAGTGAATATATTGAAAAATTGAGCGTTGCAAAAGGGAATTTCCCTGAGAAAATCATTTCAACATTTGGCAACAATTTGATTCCTTTCAATCAAATAAAATATAATGACAAAAAAGTAGGATTTACTGTGAATGGAAACCATCAAGGTCAAATTGTGCCCATATTGATCAGTTTTGAGCATATTAAGGATAACAAACAAGGTTTCCTAGCATTTTAAACAAAAAAATCACCAAGTTAAATGGTGATTTTTTTGATAAATAATGAAATTTAAAATTGATAAAATAGCTAAGCTTTTTTTCCTTTTCCTATCAAATAACCTGCGATTCCACCGATTACAAGCCCTATTAAAATATTAAACATTTCTGGCTCCCAAGGCTCTTGGTCAACCACCTGAGAAAATGCGAAATTTGAAATAAATAGGAATAAAATGGCGTAAAATATTTTCTGTTTCATAATAATAAATGGGGATTAAAAGAGTTAAGTGAAAATTTACAATTCAAATGTAATAAAAAAAATAACATACCAATTTAAATTTTATTGAATGGGTAATTTAATTACAAATGTAGCTCCTTCTCCTTCTGTACTCTCAATAGCTAAAGTGCCATTGTGGCCTTTTGTAATGATTTCGTAGCTCAACGATAATCCCAATCCGGTACCTTCTCCAGTGGGCTTGGTCGTGAAAAATGGCTGTAAAATTTTATCTTTAATTGCTTCATTCACACCATTGCCATTGTCTTCAACCCGTATTTCAACATAACCCAAATGGCCATTTAAATCTTCGTTTGGGTTAAACTTGGTATTCACTATTACCTTCGGAGAATATTCAATGTTAGCCTTATCCATCTCTATTTTACGATCCATCACAGCATAAAATGCATTGTTCATCAAATTGAGTAATACTCGTCCGATATCCTGAGATACTACCTCAATTAATGGCACATTAGGATCTACATCAAGCTGATAATCAGCACTAAAATTCGGATATTTAGCTCTCAAACCTAAAAAGGAAAGTTTTAAATACTCCTCCACCAAGGGATTAATTTCAATTTTTGTTCTTTGTCCAGTGCTATTTCTCGAATGGTCAAGCATGGCTTTTACGATTCCGCTGGCCCGCTTTCCATGATGATAAATTTTGTCTTGATTATTCAACAAATCACTTAAAAGTTCTTTCTCTAAAGCCTCATCTCTTTCTGTCAAAGTTTTAGTTCTTTCATCCTGTATTTCTTTAATCAATTCAATATTTACTTCTGAAAAATTGTTTACAAAATTGAGTGGATTCTGTATCTCATGTGCAATGCCGGCAGTAAGTTCACCTAATGAAGCCAGCTTCTCTTGTTGTATTAGTTGCTTTTGAGTAATCTTTAACCGTTCAAGCGACGACTCTATTTGGGTTTTCTGAGATTCAATTTCAATTTTTTGCTTATTCAATATTTTATTTGCCTCATTTTTTTGCCTATTATTTCTAAATTGAATAC
>JAZKGO010000072.1:0-5513 GCA_040385875.1 Bacteroidota bacterium | reverse complement strand
ACTCCATTTTGAAATGGAAGGGCAATTTTGTCAGGTTGATACTTTTCGCCAGCTGAATAATGCTGTTTTATTGATTTAATTTGTTGAGGGTCAGTCTTTTGCAAAATAGCTTTTTGCACAGCATCTTTTAGGTCTTTGCCATCAATTGGTTTCAACAAATAATCTAATGCGTTGAAGCGAAATGCTTTTACAGCAAACTTATCATAAGCCGTAACAAAAATTAGCCGAAAATCTATTTTATCCAATTCTTCCAAAAGCTGAAAGCCGTTCATAGTTGGCATTTCAATATCTAAAAACACAATTTCGGGCTTTAATTCTTTTATTAATGCAAGGCCTTCAATACTTTTTGTGCATTCTCCAACCACCTGTATTTCAGGGCAATACATTTTTAATTGCAATGCTAATAGCTTTACGCAATCTGGCTCATCATCAATAATTATCGCTTTTAACATGGCTTTTTGGGGGTTAAAGTTGAATCTCAATAATTACTTTTGTGCCAATTGCATTTCCTGACTCGTCTTTTAAATCTAATATTTTCACATTAGTTTTATTTTGATATATATAATTGATGGCTTCCAGACGTTCTGAGGTCATTTTCATGCCAAATGATTTTTGTTTTGTGGCCGTTTTGCTTTTATATTCTAAGGCTTTTTCTCTGCCGATTCCATCATCCTCAATTTCGATAATGATAAGATATTCAGATGGTTGCAAGATATTTATTGTAATGTTTCCACCTTCTTCCTTGTGCATAAGGCCATGCCAAATCGCATTTTCTACATAGGGTTGAATTAGCAATGGAGGAATTTCTATATATTGGAGGTCAATTTCTGGGTTCAAATTTATCTTGTATTTTACTTTTTCTTTAAAGCGCATCGCTTCCAATTCTATATACAATACAATTGTTTCCAATTCTTTTTGTAAACTAATTTTTTCCGAACGAGAGTTTTCCAAAACAAGCCTGATGAGTTGTGAAAATTTCGTTAAATATTCTGATGCAGTTTGCGAATCATTCTCCAAAGTATAAAGTTTGATTGAATTGAGACAGTTAAATATAAAATGGGGGTTCATTTGTGCTCGCAGGGCCGTCATTTCCGTTTGTGCAATTCTTTTTTCAAAATGTGTTTCAATTTGCTTTATTTTTTGTGCCTCAACAATTTCATTTTGATAATTTAATTCGTTGGTTTTGTTTTCAAGTGCTAGAGCTAGTTGTTGAGCCTGAATTTCCTGTATTTTATTTTTTTCAAGAAATACTAATTTGCTTTGGTAGCTCAATGCAAAAGTGAAGCAAATTCCCTCAATAAGTAGCCCAAAAAGTAAGGAAACAATTGGGAAATTAATAATCATAAACAATTCTGCATTTATTTCTGGTGATGGAGCGTAAAGATTTAATAATGGAAGACACCAAAATATCATGATACTTATTGGCCCCATAAATAAAAACCATTTTACCGGATTTTTACTTTTAGCGGCTAAAATGGCCAATGCTATGTTAAGAATTATAATTGAAATTGGTGAAAGTAAAATACCATAATAATCTGGAAACGGGAACCATGCCCAACGCACTTCGGTAAACTCAAGAATCATTTGAAAAAAGCAGATTATTGTTAATATTTTCACTAAACGCCAACCTTTTTTAAAATAGATTGGGAATTCTAGCATATTTCCAATAAAAAAACTATATAAAATTGGTATCAAATATAGAAATATAGAAAAGATAATATCATTAACAACTGCAGGAAAGATGAACATTCCTAGCCTAATATCCATCCAATGTAAGCCAGAGAAAAAAGCACCTATTGTGTATAAAATATACCAAAAAAAGGATGAATTTCTGTACAAATAGTAATGATAAGAGGCATAAATACTGATAAAAAAGAAGCAGCCTGTGATCATTGCCAATATTAAAAACAGATATCTTGCTTCTTGGCCGTGTTTAAAACCCTCGCTAATTGCATTGAATTGGGTTGACAATAACATTTGTGGAGGAATCAAATGGCTTTGACGGTCTTCCGTTCTCAGCCAATAAGTAGTGCTAGTTAAAGGCGCTACATTAATTGGCAAATCCATCAGATTCATATTAGAAGTTTTTTTGCTTTTTTGATAAGCTCCGCTTTTTTGAATGAGTGTGTTTCCAGAATATAAACTTGTAAATACATGAACTGTATTCAGCCCTAATCGAATTGTATCACTTGTTGAAGTATTTTTGATTGTGAACCGAAGCCATTGAATAATTAAAGGCCTATTACTAAACCTTTGTTTTCTCAAATCACCAACAAATAGCACAAATTTTTGAGTTTTTGCCTCCTGAAATGTCAGTGGCTTATTGGAGGTTTCTTCATAAAACGAACAATAATCGGCAATATCTAATGATTTTACCCAATTTGGCTGCCCATTTATTTCTAAAATTTTTTGAGCTTCAATAACATAATTGCAAAAGAAAAATACTCCTAAAAATAGATTTAATATTCGTTTCATTTAGGTGATTTTCAACTTTTTATTATGACTTGTTTTAGTGAATTAATAAAGGAAACCTCTATAAACCCTCATAATTTTCTTAAAACCTCATTCCTGTTTCTCCAAAAGGAGAAATGATTATTGGAATTCGAGTTTATAGAGGTTCCCTAAAATTAGTTTAATTGTTCGATAAAAAAGTTATTGGATTGTAAATGACCATTTTTTTGAGGGAATGGTAATTTTCATGAAAAAAATACCAATTACTTATTGATTTGGATACCCCACTCACAATTCCAGCTATTCACCACTTTACAGTAGAATAATCAAAAAAAGCCGCACATTTTTGCCACATAAATTTTTTTAAAAAATATTTAAACCAACTTTTTTTGAAAACCTAAATCTAACATTTTAAGAATATTTTATATGGAAACCAACTTGCCCAAAGTAAATCTGAACAAAACCAATACCATCACAAATCGACTGATTTACTTTTTTGCTTTTCTGCTAATTATAAGTATTGCAGGGTTTTATAAAACTTATTTGGTTAAATTCCCGAATTTCAACGGATTCAATTGGGCACATCACTTTCATGGGGCGATTATGCTTTTATGGATTTTGATGCTCATTGCCCAACCAATTTTTATCAGAACCAAGAATATGAAATGGCATCGATTGGTAGGAAAAGCATCTTATTTCATTTTTCCATTACTAGTGCTATCATTTTTTCTAGTTGGACGAGCATCCTATTTTAGAAATTTACCTGAAAAAGGTGAAGTAGAAGCTTTGGCAGGAATGGGTTTTAGCGGTATTCCTGATATGTTTTATATCAGTATTATGTATGGCTTGGGCATTTATTATAAAAAGAAAACCTCTTTTCACCTCCGATTCTTCGCCACAATAGGTATCATGATTTTGGGGCCTGGTCTTGGCCGTTTTCTACTCGCTGTTTGTGGTTTTCCAATTCACATCGCAATGCCAGCAATGGGCGTCAGCTTTATTCTAGGCACATTAACTTGGATGATAATCGATATCAGAGCAAAAAGGTCAGCTTTTCCGATGTCTGTGTTTTTAGGTATACTTTTTACTTCAATTTTTGTGAGTTCAAACGGTCATTCGGCTTGGTGGCAGAGCTTTGCAAAATGGATTGCTACTCATTTATTTTAAATAATTATAAATCTTTTAAAATAATAAAAATATTATGAAACTTAGAAACAATAAAAAAATGACAATTTCGGCAAGGCAAGTTGCTTGTTTATCTTCATTATTTTTAGTTTTAATTGCTTTAGTTTACTTTACTTATTTAATCTTATTTCCTTTTTCAGTTGAAATATTTGACAGTTTTGCCCAAAATATTGCGATGTTTAATAGTAAATTGATGTATCGCTATTAGTAATTCTAAACCTAATTATACACCTCATCAATCTGATTTTGTAAAAAAACTTTAGTCATTTTTGCGATTTCAGGTAGGCTTTTCCATCGGCCCTCAATTACTATTTTTTGATGATAATTTATTTTAGCTAACTCTTTCAAATAGGGTCTGAAGTCGGTTCCAGCTACACCTGGAGCGGTTCTGCCATCTCGCTCAGCTATTTCAACATGACCAATATATTTTTTTGTTTTAGCGATTATTTCAGGGCTTTCCCCTTCCTTGAGCATATGGTAAAAGTCTACATTCAATCTCAAGTTTGGGTGATTCACTTTTTTTACCACATAAAGAGACTCTTTTGTAGTATTGATAAAATTTGTTTCAGTAGAGTTTAAGCTTTCAAGACAAATAACAATATCATACTTTTTGGCTACCCGAGCAATTTTTTTGGCAATGCTAATGAATTGATTAGTAGCGACTTCTCTATCGAAACCTTCGGGTAAGCGCCTAGAACCTCCTGAACCCCAAACTATCATTTTTGTATCAGTTTGGCTAAGTCTTTTCATGACATTTTCAACATATTCTAAAATTGCCACCTCATCAACTTTGGGGCCAATCACTTTCAATTCGCCAGGAATAAATATATTAAAGGCATAGATAGGTGTTTTCAAATTTTTGAAAAGCACTAAATTTTTACCGAACTGCTCATCCGTAACGGACCTTGGCGAAATTAATTTTCCCAAATTTTCCACTATGCAACTAAAACCCGCCTCATGATTAATTTGGTCGTTGTCAATTGATTCAGCTATCCCTATTTCTGGTTTAAGTTTTATTTTTTGAGCAAAATTTGAGTTTATAATCAATAGCAAGCTCAACAATAGAATTAATTTTCGCATCACAGTTTTTTTAATTTTTATCAAAAGTAGTATTTAATTTTAATTATCGTGTTTGAATTGTAGGGTCATCTATTTGAAACTATTGTAATGATTCTGTACTTTTAAGATTCATTCTAAAAATATGTCACCAAAAATTGTTTTATTATTATTAATTAGTCTTTTTGCAATAAAAAAAGGCCGAACTCAGAGTACAATTAAACCTTATATTTTCACAAAGGCCGATTCTTTGAGAGGTTCCATTACTCCAGAAAGGGCTTGGTGGGACCTCCAATATTATGATCTTTCTGTAGAGGTAATTCCAGATACAAAAACTTTTAAAGGCACGAATCTTATTCATTATCAAGTACTTGACACCAGTCAATTGATGCAAATAGATATGCAATATCCGATGCAAATCACAATTGCTATTCAGGGAAACGATACGCTGAAATTTTCGAAAATTGGTAAAAATGCTTATTTCATCCAACTAAAAAGTAGACAGATTATTGGTGAAAAGGAGATTTTGAAACTTCATTTTGAAGGAAAACCCAAAATAGCAGTAAGACCACCTTGGGATGGAGGAGTACAATGGGAAAAAGACAGTAAAGGCAATCATTTTATCTCGACTTCCTGTCAGGAGTTAGGCTCATCGGTATGGTGGCCATGCAAGGATCATATGTATGACGAACCTGACAGCATGAAAATAAGTGTGACCGTACCGAGAGGCTTAAAGGATGTCTCAAACGGGAGGCTAAGAAAAGTAATTGAAAATCAGAACAATACCACCACTTTTGAATGGTTTGTGGCCAATCCGATTA
>JAZKGO010000071.1:9516-12611 GCA_040385875.1 Bacteroidota bacterium | reverse complement strand
ATGATGGTTTGTGGATCAATGCTTGGACTTTGTACCATCACTGTGGGTTATTTGATTGCAGTGATGCTGAATAAAAAATTCTCAATCCCTCTTCGGGATTCTCCGGATGCTCGTTTAGAAGATATTGCCGCCATCGCCAACAAAGACGATAAAGACTTACCTGCTTTGGGCTGGGCGTTGCTTCCAGCAGTTTTTCCGCTGATTACAATTTGCATTCGTTCAGCTGTAGAAGCTTTTGCAAAACCGAATACCCCTTTAACGGATTCTGCCTTTCTCAATCAAATTTTAGAGGTTGTCTTATTCTTTGGTGATAAAAATATTGCTATTCTAATGGGAGCGATATTTGCACTTTTGGTACTTTTTAACCAGAAAAAAACCACGAAAGACAAACTAACCGCTTTTGTACAAACAGCTTTGATGAGTGGTGGTGGCATCATTCTCATTACCGCTGCTGGAGGGTCATTTGGTGGAATGTTACAGCAATCGGGGATTAGTCAACGTATTGCAGACCTTACCAAAGATTATCAAATGGCATTGATCCCACTGGCGTTTTTGATAACGGCAGTTGTGCGCACCGCCCAAGGTTCAGCGACAGTGGCGTTGATTACGGCTTCTGGGATTTTAGCAGGAATGGCCCAAAATGCCAACTTAGGTTTTCATCCCGTTTATTTATGTTTGGCAATCGGAAGTGGGGCAAAATTGATCCCATGGATGAACGATGCAGGGTTTTGGATAATGTGCAAAACCTCGAATCTAACAGAGCAAGAAGCCCTCAAAACAATTGCTCCAATGCAAAGTTTGATGGGTTTGGCAGGTGTGGTTTTGACAATGGTTGCCGCATGGTTGTTTCCGATGGTATAAACTTAGTGACAAGCTATAAATGCTAACTGTTCAAAGAAAAATTAAGAAGGATGAAATAGATTTCTGATAAAGAGGCTAAACTCTTGTCTCATCATTTATAACTCATCTCTAAAAGAATGCAAAATATTGTAATAAAAACTTCTCCGATTGACAATGTGGCCATTGTGGCCAATTCAGCAGGTTTGAAGCGTGGCGATTTGATTATCGATGCTATTGAGCTACTTGAGAACATCCCAATGGGACATAAAGTGGCATTGCAAACTTTAAGAGAGGGGGAAGGAATTATTCGATATGGTCAAACGATTGGCTTTGCTAATAAAACTATCGAAAAAGGTTCTTGGGTAAATGAAGGTAATATCAGTCTTCCTCAACCTCCCAATTTAGAAGACATTCCATTTAATAAAAAGGACATCTTTCCTCCCGAAGCATTAGAAGGTTACACTTTTGAAGGGTATAAAAATGCAGACGGGAGTGTAGGTACTAAAAATGTTTTGGGCATCACCACAAGTGTACAATGTGTGGCTGGAATGACCAATTTTATAGAACAAAAAATTAAACGGGAATTGCTGCCACTTTATCCAAACGTGGATGATGTAATAGCTTTTAACCATAGTTATGGGTGCGGAATAGCCATTGATGCACCTGCTGCTATTATCCCTATTAGAACGATTAAACACATTGCCCAAAATCCAAACTTTGGCGGTGAAATCATGATTATCGGTTTGGGTTGTGAGAAACTCCGTCCCGAAAGATTGTTGCCAGATTTAGAAATAAAAAATACAATTGAAACTAGTAACCAATCACTAATAACCAATCACCATCCATCCATTCTCTATTTACAAGATGAACGCTTTGAAGGTTTTGGTGAAATGGTGGAGGGTATCATGGAAATGGCAGATAAGCATTTGCAAAAGTTGAATCAAAGAAAACGAACCGCCTGTCCAGCTTCCGACTTAGTGGTGGGAATGCAGTGCGGAGGAAGCGATGCTTTTTCGGGCTTGACAGGCAATCCAGTTTCAGGTTTTGCAGCTGATTTGATCGTAAAAGCGGGCGGAACGGTATTTTTCTCAGAAGTAACCGAAGTGCGAGACGCTATTCATTTGCTTATTCCTCGAGCTGTTGATAAAGAGGTGGCTCAAAAATTGAAAGATGAAATGGCTTGGTATGATAATTATTTGAGTCAGGGCAAAGCTGATAGAAGCGCCAACACTACTCCTGGTAATAAAGGCGGAGGATTGAGCAATATTGTGGAAAAAGCCCTAGGCTCCGTTGTGAAATCGGGGACAAGTCCGATTGTAGATGTGATTTCACCTGGGGAAAAGATTCGTAAAAAAGGGCTGAATTTTGTGGCAACCCCCGCAAGCGATTTTGTATGTGGCACACTCCAATTGGCCGCAGGAATGAATATGCATGTTTTTATTACAGGTCGTGGCACCCCTTACGGGTTGAACATGGTGCCTGTTGTAAAAGTAAGTTCTAATTCAAAATTGGCAAGTAGGTGGCACGATTTGATTGATTTTGATGCAGGTCCAGTGGCTTTTGGAATAAAAACCATCGAAGAAATGGGTTGGGAGCTATTCCGTTTGATTCTCGAAATCGCCAGTGGTAACAAAAAAGTAGCTACCGATAAATTAGGGTTGTATAATGACTTAGTGTTATTTAACCCAGGACCACTTACCTAAAACTGGTTACTGGTGAATTGGTTACTAGAATAAACGAAAGAAACAATTACACCTATAATAAAGAACCAACAACAAATAAATACAGATGATAAAGAATTTCACAGACTTAGAGATTTATAAAGAATGCAGACAATTACGTATTAATATTTCTAATTTGGTTAAAACTAAATTTCCGATAGAAGAAAAATACAAGTTAACTGACCAAATTTTAAGAAGTTCCAGAAGTATTACTGCTAATATTGCGGAAGGTTATGGTAGGTATTATTTTAAAGAAAATATTCAGTTTTGTAGAATTTCAAGAGGTTCATTCAACGAAACATTGGAGCATTTAATTACAGCATTTGATGAAAAATATATTTCTGAAAGTGAATTGTTGGATTTCAAATCAAAAATAGATTCCTGTGGAAAGCTATTAAACGGATATATAAATTATCTCAAGAAGACACAAAAACCAAAAGAAGAAGATTGATAATTTGAGTAATGGAATATTAGGTACTGGTTATTGGTGCATTAGTTACTTGCCCGTATAGTTCAGTTCTACTAATAACCAGT
>JAZKGO010000071.1:0-9416 GCA_040385875.1 Bacteroidota bacterium | reverse complement strand
GTGGTAGAATTGGTGACTGACGACAACATCAGCGGCATCAGTGAAATCCCGGGGAATATTGCCATTGATATAGCTTTAGAGAAAAGTAAATCACTCATTATTGGTCAAGATCCTTTTCAACTGAATCAAATCAGAGACATTTTATCTGCCAATTTTGATTCTGAAGATACGATTAAAAGAGGCGATACCCCTTGGGATCAGCGCACAATTGTACATATTTTCAGTGCCATTGAAGTAGCATGCTTAGATATAATTGGTAAAATAATTAATCGGCCTGTAGTTGATTTATTGGGTGGCCGTCGCCGGGAAAGGGTGCCTTTTTCCGCTTATCTTTTTTATAAATATGAAGGTGCAGGGGGTGAGTTGGGTTTCGGAACCAATCCGCATGCTACAGGCTGGGAGGCAGCTCGTCAAGCAAGCGCTTTGAATCCTGATGAGATAGTGGCTCAAGCAAAATCCATGTGTCAAGAGTTTGGTTTTCAGTCAATTAAGCTAAAAGGTGGGGCATTTCCACCCAGAGAAGAGACAGATGCAATGCTTGCTTTACACAAAGAATTTGGACCAAATGTACCTTTACGTTTTGACCCCAATGCCCTTTGGACAGTAGAAACCTCTATCAAATATGGCAAAGAAATGGAAGGTATTTTAGAGTATTTGGAAGATCCTTGTCGTGGACAAGAAGGTATGGCAACGGTGAGAAAGGCTTTGAAAACACCCTTAGCAACCAATATGTGTACGACTTCTTTCGAGGATATTCCAAGAAGTATCCAGCTAGGGGCGGAAGATATTATTTTGAGTGACCACCATTTCTGGGGAGGCTTACAAGCATCTATGAATCTTGCGGGCATTTGCCAAACTTTTGGCAGAGATTTATCTATGCACTCCAACTCGCATTTGGGTATTTCATTGGCGGCAATGGTACATTTGGGTGCTGCTATTCCTAACTTTAGATATGCTTTAGATACCCATTATCCGTGGCAGTCGGATGAAATCATTGTGGGGGGGCGTCTTAAATTTGAAGAGGGAGCGGTGGCAGTGCCACAAGGGCCTGGCTTAGGAGTTGAATTGGATCGAAAAGAATTGGAAAAACTGCATCAAAATTATTTGGCTTGTGGATTGACCAAACGAAATGACGAAATAGAAATGCAAAAGGTACAACCTGACTGGAAGTTTATGGCAACACGCTGGTAGGCATTTAGCTATGAGTGATGAACTATGAGTGATGATTAAAGGAAATAAAAAACTCATCTCTCATCACTTATTACTATTCTCTAAAAAAACTTATCTCTCATCACTTATATCTTATCACTCAAAAATATGGAATTAGCGCAAATAAAATCATCACTCGAAGACGGCCTTCTTTCTTTTCCAATCACTGATTTCGATGAAAATGGTGAATTTAATGCCGCAACCTTTGCCGACCGTGTAGAATGGTTTGTCAGTCATAAGGTTTCCTCTGTTTTTGTGGCAGGCGGAACGGGGGAATTCTTCTCACTTTCAGCAACTGAATATGAGCAGATTGTCAATATTTCAGTCCAAACTGTGGCAGAAAGAGTACCAGTTATTTCAAGTGTAGGCAGAAGCATTCCTGAGGCCATAGCTTTTGCTAAAATGGCTGAAAAAGCAGGAATAAATGCTTTGCTACTTTTCCCTCCCTATCTAACCGAATGCCCACAAGATGGTGTCTATGAATATGCCAAGACTATTATGCAAAACACCTCATTACCAGTGATTTACTATAATCGTGGCAATGGTGTTCTGACAACCGAGTACATCAAAAAATTAGCAGATTCTTGCCCCAATTTTATTGCTTTGAAAGATGGCACTGGCAATATGCAGGATTTGAACGATATCATCAAAACCGTTGGGAAACGACTTTCTTACATAGGCGGAGTACCTACTGCCGAGATTATTGCGGAGGCGTATTTGTCAATTGGGGTGAATACTTACTCTTCGGCGGCGTTCAATTTCGTGCCAGAACTAGCCAACCAATTCTATAAAAGTTTGCGTGAAGGTGATACTCAAACTGTTACTGAAATTACCCAAAAATTCTATATTCCTTTGGTGCGGTTGCGTGGTAAAAAGAATGGTTATGCTGTGAGTTTAATCAAAGCAGGAGCCAAGCTGATTGGCCGAAGTGCGGGAGATGTTCGTCCTCCGCTCACCATGCCAACTGAAGCCGAAGTAGCCGAATTACAGAAAATCATTGATCAGAGTAAATGATAAAATTGACTTACTCTCAAATAATGAATGCAAATGCAAAATGGCCTCAAATTTTTCTGAGGCCATTTTTATGATTAAATAGTAGGATTTACTTTTTGGCTTCTAATATTTGCTTTATGTTTACAAGAATCTGTTTTTCAGTTTTTTCTATCATCGGTTTGCCAATCAATATTGAGGGCAGGTTCATTGGGAAAGGAGCGTCAAATTCGGTGGTTACGGTAACCAAAGTAGTAGTAGAATCTTTGCTTTCAAATTTATTCAGTACTTTTCCGTGGCCTTCCATTGGTGAAATAAACTCCAAATCTAAAGCGATCTCATCGTCAGACATGCCTGTTATGGTTTGGCTACCTTCGCCCACATCAGGGTTTGTGCTTTTCCAGTACGATTTTGAACCTATAGTACCATCAACACCTGTAATTTCTGGCACCAGATTAGGGTCAGGCTTTGTCCATTCAGAATACTCCTTTTGGTTTGCAAATAATTTTACATAGTCATAAACCTCTGCCTTGGGTTTATTGATGGTTTCTGAAACCGTAACAGTGTAGTTTTTTGGCATCAAAGCAGCTGCTAGCAATGCAGCCAGCACCAAAAAAACCACCACAAAAAGAATGCCTTTTAAGATTTTCATAGTATTTTCAATTAGAATTTAAAAAATTAAAGTTAAAAAAAAATTGACAAATTTAAAGTTGCTAATTTTCAAGATTTGTAAACGGATCAAAAGGTTTTCTAATCTAATTGAAATAATATGAATTCCCTCAACGAGGGCTAAGGGGCTTTTATCACCCCCCCGCTGCCCAAAGCATTTTTATAAACGTTTGCCAAGGCAAAATTCGAATATCTCCGATTAATCTTGGATAAGGGTCGTTTGAAACTACAATTTTATGTTTTACTTCATACTCCTCTGAAAAAGCTTTTATACCTTTCAAATGCCTTATTTGCACATTGTCAGTTGATTTAACCTCAACCGCCACGTCATTTTCTCCTAATATAAAATCTACTTCCAACTGAGACGTGGTTCGCCAAAAAGTTATTGGATAATTTTATTGTCTATTATACATATCAACTTTAATATTTCATGATAATTTAAAGTTTACATATAAATTATCATGCAATTTTAAACAAATATTTTACTATTCTTAGGGAAGAATTTTATTTAGAAAGGAAAAAATAATGATAAACCTACCTCCTAAACCGATACAAATAAGGAGCTTTATTGGAGGCACCAGTGAATTTATTCTCCAATCTTTCTAATATATTTAGGTCAAGAATTTTCTTTTAGAAATTGTTTCTGGCCTAATTTATATTTTTCCAATCATTTCTTAAAACCAAGAAATAAACTGAAATTGTAAATCTTTTTAAAACGCTGATTTACGATTTCCTTCAATGTCCTTTTTCCAGACCACAGTTACTAAAAAATACGCCACTAATTTAGACAAAGAACTTGTAAAAATTGCTTATGCCAATTTCGTGGCACATTTTCATAATTTGGGCACTCAAGAAAATATCCGAAACAGCAAAGAGGAACAATATCAAGAAGGCTTTTTTAAGGATAAATAATTAATTATTACAGAACCTTACAACAAGCTAGAGAATTGGTATTCAATTACCTATAAAGCATTTATTGCAGAATTAACCAAAAAGAAAATAAAACTAAGCCTTGACGATGAAGCCGAATGGGAGGAATATTTCCTAGCAGAATCACAAAAAGCATTGGCCATAAAAGCAGCAATTGACCAAACCGATACCGAAATCGGCAATATGGTTTATCAATTATACGGCCTTACGGAGGATGAAATTAAGATTTTGGAGGGGGTGTCGTTTACTTAAGCATCCGATGTCCCTCTCTTTTGGGAGAGGGATTTAGGGTGAGGTTTTAAAAAATTGCTTAAGTAAACGACATTGATTGTGGAGGGGAATTAATTTAAGAGGATTTCTAAAAATTCAAATTTCTCCAAATGGGGAAAAGTTTATCGGAACTTGAGATTATAGATTGCTCTTAAGTAAATTTTTATTACTTCGAAAAATTTTAGTTATTATTCAAATAATACATAAATAATTTTATAAATTGAACCTTTTTAAAACTTATTTACTATGGAAAAATATACCTTAAAAATCAACGGCAAAGCCAGCGTTGTTTCTGCTGCATCTGATACACCCTTGTTATGGGTATTGAGAGACAACCTCGAAATGTGTGGCACCAAATTTGGCTGTGGCATGGCACAATGTGGGGCTTGCACTGTACATGTCAATGGCCAAGCCACTCGTTCTTGTGTTACTCCAGTGTCTAGTTTGGCAGGTAAAAATATCACCACCATTGAGGGCGTTGGAGCAAATGGCCTGCACCCTGTTCAAAAAGCCTGGATTGCCGAGGATGTCGCCCAATGTGGCTTTTGCCAAGGCGGGCAAATCATGTCGGCAATAGCGCTACTAAAAAAAACACCAAATCCTACCGACGACCAGATTGACCAGGCTATGGCTGGAAATATTTGTCGTTGTGGTACTTATGTCCGTATTCGTAAAGCCATTAAAACCGCCGCAAAATCATGAAAAACAACGAATCAATTTTCAAAGTAAGCCGTAGAGATTTTATTAAAAAATCAGGGCTATTGGGTGCTGCTGGGCTTTTTTTAGGAGTAGAATTGGAGGCAAAGGATAAAAAAGAATTTATCACTGGTAGCCCTTCTGCCGTTTTTAAACCGAATGTATATATCAACATAGCTGGCTCAGGACTGGTAACTCTTATTGCCCACCGCTCAGAAATGGGTACGGGCATACGCACCTCATTGCCCCTTGTAATGGCCGATGAGTTGGAGGCTGATTGGAAACAGGTAAAGCTTGAACAAGCCGTAGCCGACGCTAAATATGGCGACCAAAATACGGATGGCTCTTATAGTATGCGGATGTTTTATCCTCAATTACGCAAAGCCGCCGCCACTGCAAGGCATATGCTAGAGCAAGCTGCAGCCAACGAATGGAAGGTGCCAATTGAGGAATGTACCGCAAAAAATCATAAGGTGGTTCATAAATCTGGCAAATCGCTTGGTTATGGTTTTTTGGCAGAAAAAGCCAATAAAATTGAATTGCCAAAATATGCAGATATTAAACTGAAAGACAGCAAAGATTTCAAATATATTGGTAAAAAAACCTCAATTTACGACCAAAAAGATATTGTTACAGGCAAAGCAAAGTTTGGATTGGATACCCTTTTGCCAAATATCAAAGTGGCATTAGTGAAGCGAAATCCTGAGCCTGGCCCAGGTGTAATTTCGGTAAATGACGTGGCAGCCAGAGCCGTGGAAGGCGTACTGAAAGTATTTACACTTAAAAATAACCCCTTTCCAATGGGTCACCAAAAGCCATTGGGTGGCGTTGTGGTGGTGGCAAATAATACTTGGGCAGCCATGCAAGGCCGTAAAGCACTGGAAGTTGTATTTGAAAATGGTGCCAATGCAAATTATGACAGTGATGCCTTTCAAGCTAAAATGCTTGCCGATGTAAAAACTGCAGGTGCATCAAAACGCAATGAAGGTGACGTTGCCAAAGCTTTGGCAGCTGCTACCAAAACCATAAAAACTGACTATGTGGTGCCGCATCTTGCACATACTTCTATGGAAACGCCTTGTGCGGTAGCTTATGTAAAACCAGACGGAAGCTGCGAAGTTTGGGCACCTGTGCAAGACCCGCAAACCACTCGAAAAGTAACAGCTGAGGCCTTGGGCGTTGGTATTGAAAAAGTTACCATAAACGTAACTCTGCTGGGAGGTGGGTTTGGGCGCAAATCAAAACCTGATTTTGTGATAGAGGCGGCTCTGATTTCAAAAGAAATGGGCAGCCCAATAAAATTACTATGGACTCGTGAAGACGATATTCAACACGATTTTTACCATGCAAATTCAGCTCAGCATATTGAAGTTGCGATAAATGCTGAAAACAAAGTAACGGGATGGTTACACCGAACGGCTTTCCAGCCCATTGGGGGCACAGCCACGCCATTGGCCAAATCAGCAGGCCCAGGCGAAACCAGCATGGGGTTAATAGACAATCCTTTAGATATTCCTAATGTAAGTGTAGAAGTGGTGGATTCACCTACCCAAACCCGAGTGGGTTGGATACGCTCAGTTGCCAATATACATCACGCCTTTGCAGTGGGCAGCATGATCGACCAAATCGCTCATGAAAGAGGCGTGGATCCTGCTCAAAATTTAATAGATTTATTGGGTAGTGACCGCACGATAGAGTTTGGAAAATTATCAAAAGAATTTTGGAATTATAACGAAAAGGAAGAAGATTTTCCTTGGCAAACAGGCCGTCTCAGAAAAACGATTGAAACCGTAAGACAAAAGTCGGGCTGGGGAAAAACTCTCCCAAAAGGCTCTGGAATGGGTATTGCGGCAAATCGCAGCTTTTTAACCTATGTGGCATGCGTGGTTGAAGTGCAAGTAAGTGCCGACGGCAAAATAAAAATCCCAATGGTACATTACGCAGTAGATTGCGGCCTGGCAGTAAACCCCGACCGTGTGAAAGCACAGTTTGAAGGCGGTGCTGCTTTTGCAGCAAGTTTGGCTCTAAAAAGCGAGATTACTATGAAAAATGGCAAGGTACAGCAATCTAATTTTAACAACTATCAGGTAGCTAGAATAACTGACGCTCCTTATGCTACCAAAGTGCACCTAATTGATAGTGCTGAAAAGCCCACTGGAGTAGGTGAGCCACCAGTACCTCCATTTATTGCTGCTTTATGTAATGCCATATATGCGGCTACTGGCAAGAGAATCACCAAATTGCCCATAGATTTAGGGTAAAAATCAGTATTGTTTATAGGGAACTTCTATAAACTCGAATTCTAATAATCATTTCTCCTCTTGGAGAAAAGGACGGTCCGACGTATCGGTGAGGTTTTAAGAAAATTATGAGAGTTAATAGAGGTTCCCTTTAGTTAATACCTGCTGGTTTTTGAATTGGCAGGTGTTTTTTTTGCTTTTTTATCAATTAAGATTTAGATTGGAAGAATTACGTTAGAAAATGATTTTTTGTAATGCTAAAACCTTATTTGCTCTTTTTTTACCTTACTAGAAATAATTGATGCCTTATTTAACCTTATTAAATGAGAGAAATAGAGTTGGCATTGTTCCCAAAAATTTCAAAGAACTATTCAACACAAATTTGAAATAACGGAGCTTTCCACCAAGCTAGAAAACTGGTATTCAATTACTTATAAGGAATTTATTGCAGAATTAGCCATAAAAGCAGAAATTGACAAAACCGATACCGAAATCGACAATATGGTGTATCAATTGTACGGCATTACAGAGGATGAAATTAAGATTGTGGAGGGGAATTAATTTCAAATATTTAAATCAAAAAAATGCAAAATCAATTATCGTCAAGAAGAGATTTTATTTTTAAAACTACGGCGGCAGGAACTGCATTATTATTAAACCCAATATTTTCTTGGGCTGGCAAAGAGGAGGATAAAATAGCCAAAATAGTTGCCAAAACCTTCGGAATTGACACACACAATCATGTGGACGTACCATTTAATGCAGAAGATTTCATTGGTCAACAATATGATTTGGCAGGCGAGCTTAAAAAATCTGGCTTAGGTGCTGTTTGTATGACTTTTAGCGTGGATAGACCCGCTTTGAAGCAATCGGGGGACGCTTATAATAGGTTTATTACCAGTCTAAATGAGCAGGACGTAATTCTAAAAGCCAATAATATTAAGCGAGCTTTAAATTATTCAGATATAAAAAAGGCTCGCCAAAACAAAAAGCCTGTCGTCATTCAATCTGTAGAAGGCGGGCATTTTTTGGAAGGTAAAATTGAGCGGCTTTCTGAAGCTTACAACAGAGGGTTAAGATTATTGGGCCTTTTGCACGACAATGACGCAATACCACCTTTGGGCGATATTTACACCAATCCTGCCCAATACGGCGGTCTAACCGATCTTGGGGCAAGATTAATTAAAGAATGTAATAGGCTTGGTATATTAATTGACCTCACCCATTGTAGCGACGACACTATCAATGAAGCCCTAAAAATCTCCACAAAACCCTTGATGGTTTCGCATACGAGTCTAAATACCCAATTGGGCAAAAATGAAAATATGAATAAAATGATGATGCCAAGGCTCATCAAAAAGGAACAAGCTAAAATTGTGGCGGAATCTGGGGGCGTAATTGGTGTTTGGAAACATTTGACTGAAACGCCTGCTGAATATGTTCAAAATATTTTGGCTATGGTCGATGTGGTGGGTGTTGACCACGTTTGTATTGGAACAGATACAAAATTGGCAACGATAACTAAAGCGGGTGCTGAAAACAAACCTGCACGAGTAGGTGAGCAGACTAATAATGTTTGGCAAAATCAAAGCAAAGGCTTTTATTTTGAAGCAGTTGAAAATATGCTGCAAGCAGGTTTTTCAGAAAAAGAAATCGGCAAAATTGGCAGTGGTAATTTTTTGAAAATATTTGAGGCTGCCACATTTAAAAATAAATAACTTACTTCTTAAACCGATACAAATATGGTGCTTTATTAGACGCTCCAGTAAATTTTTTTTCTAATCGCTCCAAAATATTTAACTCCAAAATTTTCTTTTGGAAATTAGTTCTTACGATTGGTTTGTTTAGAACGGTTTCGTAAAGTTCCTGTACTTCACGCATTGTAAAGGTGTCTGGGAGCAAATAAAAGGCATTCATTTTTTCATCAAGGTCGCTTCGAAATTCCTGAACTGCTTTTTCGATGATTGAGTTGTGATCCATAATTAATTCTGGTAATTCATTGATATTAAACCAGTTAATGGATGAATCAAGAACATTTTTTTTAGGTATGGCCTGCTCAATATTTACCAAAGCGTAATAGCCAATAGAAATAAATCGTTTGGTAAACCAATCGTAATCACTTTCATTTTTACTTTTTTCGCTCAATTTTTCTGGGTTCATTTCAATCAATTTATCTAAAAAAGTCGCACTATTTCTTGCCGATTTCCCAAATACTTTAAACTGCTCTAAATATACATTTTTCAGCCCAGTTCTCTCCTCTAGAATCCTTTCCGCTGCCATATCAATGTCTTCATTTTGATGCACAAAACCGCTCGGAAGGGCGAAGAAATCACCATTAAAATCCAGTTTTGGAACCAGCACTTTTAGCTGTTTTTGATAGTAACCAAATATCACACAATCAATAGAAATTTG
>JAZKGO010000070.1:10386-14846 GCA_040385875.1 Bacteroidota bacterium | reverse complement strand
TATTAAAAACGATAAGAATATCCAATATTCAATAAATAATCAGCAAAGGCTGCATCACCATGTTTTTTGCCTAATGGATCTTGCCTATCGCTCCAGCTTTTTATACGATTTCTCACAATTGCATAAGGTACTGTACCGGTGAATGTATGATTACCTTTTTGAAATACTAAACCCGGCTCAATTGAAATAATGTATCCTGGGCGACGAGAACCTTCACTTTTACCGATTGCATCAATAGCTGGAAGACCTTCTGCTCTTCCACCTAATGTAACTGCTAAACCTTGTTTTGGTAAAATTGAATAGGCAAAACCTAATCTTGCCCCAAATTGATCTGGCACAGAAAGGGCAGTAAATTCATTCACCCCTTTGGGGCTAAATAGGTAAAATCCATTGTAATAAAGCGATGCTTTATGAAAAAGGGCTTGATAGCCTTGAACCTCCACACTATAACCCCAGCCACCATCACCTAATTGCATCGATTGATCCACTTGCTTAGTCTGAATGTACTCTTTTTTGTTTTTATCCAATTTATGAAAGTCTCCTTGTACGTTTGAATCGCCAGTGGGGGCTTTTATACCAATCCCAATTGCGATATTACCCTTCATGGCTGTTGCAGGGTCAAAAAGCCAATAATTAGCTGATAAACGCATATCACCCACACCTTTTGAATAAGTATGAAAACGTTTTTGTTCTGGATTTGCCTCTACGCTATTACCAAAATGCTCGTATAATGAAGACCGATCGTTATCAGAGATGGGTACATTTAAAGTAATATTTAATCGATTAGTGACTGCATAAGTAAGACCAAAATCAAAATTATGAGAGTCATTAATTACTTGAGTACCCGCTTCAACTCTTTCCTTTTGCTCAACAGTTCCAACAAAATGCTTGTATGAGTGAAGTTTTCTGTAATTGGTTGAAAACTGAAAATCACCTTTTTTAAGATAAGAAGTGGGTGAGTTTACATTGCCAGTAGCACAGGACATAGACCTTACTGCAATGCAACCTTGTGAATAAGATGAAATTGAAACGATTGTCAATAAAATAGCTGGTAAAATTTTTTTCATGATTATAATAGTTTTTTGTTTTGTAATTAATTATTGAAGATTAGACCCATCTGATTTGCCACGTTCTATTGCATATTCGCCTATTTTTTTCCCATGAACCAACCCCATTGAGCAATCGACACGGTAGTGTATCAATCCATAAACTCTTGAGTTGGAAGATTCCGTTGCTTGTTCGTTGAAAATTGAAGCCTTTTCTGGGAAAATATAACCCAAAACTGTAGCTGCCGCAGCCGAAAAGGTGGAATGTCCTGATGTATAAGAAGGAAAATTAGGTAAACCAATGGAGGTTTTTAGGCCAAATTGCTGAGGGCGAGGAGTATAGTAATAAAATTTAGTTTCCCAACAAGCTATTCCAGCATCCATTTCCGCTGTACCTAGAAGCGCCATTGTTCGTGCCATTCTCACTTCGCTAAACTTAGCTTCCAAGGCAGCATTAGCCGCAGTGCGATGCCAATGGCCAGGAGGAGTATAAGTGCCAGGTCCATCTGCCCAATAGTTAGCGATACGAGCCTGCTCACGAGTTTGCTTTCCATTTATTTTTGAAAGCTCGTCAAAATCTTTTTGCCATTCGGTTGAGCCCACTATATAAGGAATAGCTGGTCTAATTTGCCCCATTGTAGCTTTATCAAAATTCCAAGTGGCCACTGCTCCATAATTAGGCAACATCGGTGGCCTAATTGGTGTTTCTTGGCTCACCCAAACATCTTTTATACCTCTAGCTTTAGCTGCTTCGATAAATCCTGCCGTCAATGTTTGGTTATTTGCAGCAGCCATTCCATCAGTTTTGGCACGGGCCATTACCTTGGCAGCCACTGCTTTCCCTAATGCATCACCTGCAATAATATCACTTTCAACATTCATACCAGCATAATATCGAGCATTTTTAGCTTCGGCTAATTTGCTATCCAAAAAAGGTATTTCGCCCGGAAACATGGCGATAAGAACCGCATAAGAAGCGGCGGCCACTACTGCATCTTCTGATGGGTAGGTAGGCAAAGCCGTTACCGGTAATAATGTGGTGATTGAAGCATCCACTTTGGAAGGCCCTTGTCTATTATATTTGTTTTTATAAGCCCAAGTTGACACCAATGCATCGTACTGAGCTACAGATAAATAGGCCAAGGCACGAGCCACATAGGGCGGATTTGCAAAAGGAAAACGAGGATCAGCCAATGGGTTAGCAGCATCTGGTACTGGGTATTTGCCTTCCAAGTTTGATGCAGGCGGTTGATTGTATCTTGCAGCCATTTCACGAGCAAGTTCATTCCAACGATATACTGCCCCAGCTCCCCAGAAAGCAGCCGTTTTCTTTTGCTCAGGAGTTAGATTAGCGAGTACAGTTTTCAATTTTACAATTTCGGCTGCATATTCAACTGAATTAGTTGCCTTTGGCTCAGACACAGGCACTTCAGTTGAAGTGCCTAAAATATAAGTTTTCCAAGTTCCTGCATTTAGATCCAAATTAGCAGGAATATAGGCTACTGGTACTGGTTCATTCAAATCCTTTTCACATGAGACAATTAACAAACCAACAATACCTACAAATAGGATGGTAAGCGCTTTTACTATTTTTAAATTTTTCATTTTTTCTCGATTGAATTTTAAAAAAAAGCAGTAATTAAGAGTATTTACAAAAAACTACTCAACTTAATTCTACTTAAATACCTGATTTTTACTTTTTATTTGATACAAAATACCTACTGAATAAATAGTGCTATTGCCCACATTCTGTCCTTCGTAGCAATTGCCAATTTTAGCATTTAATCCCCAATTTTTTGGCTGGTATTTAGCATAGGCTCCTATCATTTTTGAATTCATGGCATTCGTAGGAAAAGGCATATCGTTTCTTCGAATATTGTCACCACCTACACAGGTAAAACTTTCAGCAAAAACTTCAAATTGCACACCTTTTTTATAATAACCAACAGCGGCTCTAGTATCAGTTGCATTAGGTATAGCTACTACATTTGTATTGTATACTTTATTGTTTGATAAATAAGAATCTTTGTCAATTGTGATAGTACTCCTATATATATAGGATGCATGAGCTTGTAAATAAACCCCAGACTTATGGTGGTAATTGCCAATGACACGGCCAGAGACCGTTTTAGCTTGTAAGCCAATGGACATTGGTAAAAAATCTGGCACATAATTACCCAATGGAACGGATGCCCCTAAAACACCATGTATGGTAAGGCCGCTTTTGTCTAACATTTTATATTTAAGCCAACCCGACAAATCCTGAATGCCTTTTTGTCCCATTAAATTACCAGCACTTGTTTTGGTTTTTACATAAGGAAGACCAACAATCAAATTCAAATTATCAGTAATACCTGCAGCTACCATAACCATAGCCGATTGTGTGGTTAATTTACCGATATTTAAGTTCTCCCTTTTTAATTTGTTTTCCCAATATTCAGTCCATTCAGATTGATTAGCTGAGAGAGCAAAACAAAAAGCTTTTTTGGGCATGTAGATGGCATCGTGTGGCATTTGGGCCATGGCCACTGAGGAAATGCATATCATTAAAACGATAGCATATTTTGTAAATAACTTCATTTGAATTTGTAGAATTGATTAATAAGCTAAAAAATTATAGTTAAAAAAATATTTTTTATTTGTTTTATTCTATTGTTGAACGAAATTAAACACATCTAAATACATTTCCAAATTAATGGATTAAATTTCCGTTATCAACGCTTAAAATTCCTCTAAATGTTATATTTGTTTAGTAAAAGTGCAATTTTTATAACTAATGGTATTGAATTAGAGAATGAGCTAAAATTTGCAATTTGAATAAATTTCCATAAATACGGAATTTTAATGGACTATAGTATTCGGCTACACAGAATGCTATGTTTGGAGGGGATTAATAAAGGCGATGTGAACTAATCAAATTCAACTGTGCACTGACCCATCATAACCCGTTTCTTCGGCATTTTTTTTAGCACGAGCTTTATACATTTCTGGGTCGTTGGGAGCAAAAGTGCCTAGCCCATCCACATATCGATTAAACATGCAAAAGGCGGCGGCAATTAAAACGGTATCATGTATTTCAATATCAGATGCTTTATGATATTTTGCCATTTCAATTTGGCTTAATGAAACTTGTTTGCCTCCTTTTTGCACACTTGCTGCGATAGCAAGCAACGCCTTCATTTTATCAGAAATATCACTACTCAAAAAATCCTTCTTAACATTTTGTATTAAATCTGGCTGATCTGGATGATAATATTGTGCTACAGCACCATGAATATTCTGGCAAAAAAAGCAATCATTCAGCGACGAAACATAGGTGGCTATCAGCTCACGCTCCCCTTTTGAGAGGCCTTCGGTACAGCATAAAAGTGCTTCTGCAAGCTGATTCAAGGGCTTTGCAGTAAATGGCCTGAA
>JAZKGO010000070.1:6121-10286 GCA_040385875.1 Bacteroidota bacterium | reverse complement strand
ATTACTTTGAATACCCAAATTCTGCTATCATTTTTGCTCTTAAATTAAGTGAGTCATTTGTATCATTAGATACTAACCCAAGACCATCGATATATTTATTGAACAAACAAAAAAGTGAAGAAATTAGTACTGTATCGTGTATTTCTTGGTCAGTTGACCCATAGTTTTTTGCTCCTTCGATTTGTTCCTTTTTTACATTCTTTCCTCCTTTTTGAACACTTTCTGCAATGCTCAATAATGCTTTTAGCTTTTCGGAAATTGGGGCATTTTTATAGTTATCCATCACATTATCAACCATTTGTGGGTTTTCAGAAATCAAACATTGACTGATGGCACCATGTATATTGGCACAAGCATTGCATTTATTTAAATCTGACACAAATGCTGCAATTAATTCCCTTTCTCCTTTTGAAAGACCTTCATCACCCCGCATCAAAATTGTCATTAAAGTCAATAATGGTTCGGCTATTTCCGGCCTAAATTTCAATAGGCTTTGCATGCCCGGCAATGATTCATCTAGTTGAATATGAGGCATTTTGGCTTATTATTTTAGGTTTGTGGATGGTGGCAAAATAAACCACAAACTATTTTATTTTGGTAAAACGTATCCCAAAGTACCCATCCGCTCACCCATCGGCACATATGCATCTGAGGTTTCAGGTGTAAGGGTATCAAGTCCATCCACATATCTATTGAACATACAAAAAGCAGCAGCAATTAGTACTGTATCGTGAATATCTCTGTCGACAGCACCATGGCTTCTGGCCATTGCTACGTCTTCATCCGAAACAGTTCTGGCATCTGTTTGCACTTTGCCAGCGATCGTTAAAAGTGCCTTCAATTTATCCGAAATGGGGGCTGTTTCATAGTTATCTAACACAATATCAACGGTTTCTGAATTTTCCTTATATAAATATCTGGCTGCCGCAGCATGGCTATTCATACAAAATTTGCACTCATTCAGGTATGAAACGTAGGTGGCAATAAGCTCCCTTTCGGCTGGTGAAAGTGGCGACTCATCACGCAACAATATTTGGGCAAGCTCATAAAGGGGTGCACCTGTATCAGGCCTATACATCACAAGGCTACGGATTCCTGGTACACCTTCAGCTAATGGAATATGGGGCATTTTGTATGTTTTTTATTTACTTTTTGGACAAAAAGACGCTATTATTAATTTTTTGCCTCTTTGCGTCCTAGCGGTAGAAATATTATTTAGAGCGAACAAATGACAGTATTTCGTCTTGATTACTCAATACTTTTGTGAAATTGGTTTGGTTTTCCAAAATATGATCCTGATTGGACAAGATTTTATCTTGGTTTGCATTTAGGGCACTTTGATTTTTCAAAATTTGCTCCTGATTGGCTTTAATTGTAGTTTGATTCTCCACAATCATAGCTTGGTTTTCAAGAATCATAGCTTGATTTTGTAGCAAAAGTTCATCTGAATTTGGCATGGTTTTAAGTTTTTAAATTTAAAAATATATATTTTGTGATTGATATAAGGTCGGCGAGGACACCGACCTCGCACGTCGCCGTGGTTGGTGTCCCCACCAACCACAAATATGGTAACTGATTAGTAAAAATAATTTATAGTTACTCTATTGCAGCATCTTCACTGAAAAAAGTGGCAATTATGGCAAAAACAAAAAACACTGAAAATGACAAAAGTGCATTGCTATATCCTCCAAAAAAAGCAACCAAACTTCCTACAAAAAAAACTGCCGCAGCTGTAAAAAATCGTGCAATATTGAAACAAAACCCAGTAGCCGTTGCCCTAATATTTGGAGGAAATAAATTAGGAATATAAGCCGAAAGGGCACCTTGGCTGATTCCAAAAAATAAAGCCAAAAAACCAATTTCTACAAAAACTATATTTGAAAAGGTGCTATTAGTCAAAAATAATATTCCACAGCCTACTACGCAACCCAAAAAAGTGTAAATCAAGGTCCTTTTTGCACCAAAAATTTGAATTAATTTACCAGAAAACATCCCACCAAATACAGCCCCACCACCCAAAATCATCATGGTGAAACCTCTTTTATTTTGGCTATCACTGACCCCACTGAGCATGCTTTGCACCCAGGTAGGTAACCACATAAATATACCCCAAAGACCAATCAAAACTGAGCCAAAAATGATCGATCCAAAAAGCAGGCTAGTCCGATTACCAACATTAAACAATTGATTTACAACCGCTTTACTTTTATTTTTACTGATAAGCCACTGCTCCGATTCTTTAAAAACTAGTATAATGATGACAGCAAATACAATTGGTAAAAGCCCAATCCAAAAAGCTGACTTCCAATTTTGGACTATATTATTTAATGAGCCCGCTAGAACAATACCAAATGGAAACGCCACAGCCAAAATACCGACAAATATTGGCTTCGTTTTTGTTTCCCAAATTTCAGAAATATATACTGTACACAACAACAAAACCCCTCCTACGCCCATTCCTGCAAAAAAACGATACACTAAAAGCTGTTGCCAACTTTGCACAAAAACAACAGAAATCGTAAATATCCCATAAAGTGTAACGGCTGTAGCCAACGTTTTCACACGACCAATTTTATCAGAAATCATTCCAAAAACAAAGCCGCCAACCATCCAACCAAATATAAAAATAGCTATTAAATAGGATCCAATATCACCTATCTGAACTTCAGATGTCCCAATTCCCAACAAATCAGGAATTGCCACTGGCAGGTATACTGACATTAAAGTGGAAACCGTACCACCCATTAAATAGCACAAAAAGCAAATTAAAAATGTAAAAATCGGTTTTTGAGAATCCATTTGTGTATTAGGTATTTAGTCGTGTATCATGCGTACTCAGTTATTATTCTTTTTGAATTGTTTTCTAATGGTTCAGATTGAATCTTATTTTTATATGTTATTTAATTTATTCTCTTGTATCATGTCTTTTTTCTAATTTCTTAAATCTAATTTCTTATCGAAATATTTCATCAAAATTTAAACTCACATAATATAAACCGCCAACAGCTGGAGAGCCGTAAGCTTGCACAATATATTGATTGGTAAGGTTACTAGCACCTAGTTTTACAATGCTTTTCAAAGCTGGCAATTTGTAACTCACTTGAGCATCTAACAAACTATACGCTTTGATTTTGCCTGGCAACGGAGTGGTAAATGTACCATACCAATCAAAAGAGGATTGCCAATGCCAAGCCACGCTAAAGCCCAAATTTTCAGTCAGTTTACCATTACTTAATACCAAATTGGATTTCCATTTTGGGGTATTAAATGCTGGTATATTGCTCGGATTGGCATCCATAATATTAAAATCAGACCAAGTGGCGTTGGCGTTTATTCTGTAATTTTTGGGTAAAATATAACCCAACCCTAAGCCAACACCTTGAATGGAAACTTTGTCGGCAGCGTTGGTGTACAATTGATATAATTGCGTATTTCCGCCCAAAATATCCGCTGCTGCATTGAAATTTGGCTTACCATCTGCCCCCAAAACAGCGCTATTTGGTGCCATTACTACTGTATTAATCAAAAAATCCTTGTATTGGCTATTGTAATAATTGATATCGAAAAGCAATTTATCCGTCAACAAACCTTTGTAGCCCAGCTCAAAGCTTTGCACTTGCTCTGGTTTAATATAAGCCACATTTGATTTTACCAATTTGTCCTTATTATTGGCGACTGCCTGAGGAAAAGGGACTCCGCTACCCACTTCTTTTCCAAACGCCCCGCCAAATGCACTGACAGAAGCAATTGTGTATGAATTGTTGTAGGCATTAGCCTCTTTAGTGTCTTTAGAATTTACAGGTGCGCCACCCAAAATAATAATTGGGCCAGCATTCAACTTAATATATTGGTCTCCGATGGATGGATTTCGGAAGCCAGTCTGATAACTTGCTCTGAAATTTTGATTTTCCTTTGGACTAAATACTATCGAAGCTCTTGGAGTAAATCGGCCTTCAAAGTTTTCATTTTTATCGTAACGACCTGATAATGTTAGCTTTAATTTCTCGTTTAATAATGACTTCGAAGCTTGAGCAAACACACCATATTCAGAATTAGTTAAATTTTTGCCTTTATCATCAAATAAGGTACCTTGCGTATCTAAATAGTATTTTCTTAAATTTCCTCCCACTTGAAGGTTAATCACTTTCAAAGCCGAGCTAAAATC
>JAZKGO010000070.1:0-6021 GCA_040385875.1 Bacteroidota bacterium | reverse complement strand
GAATCTTCTTGACTTGAATAAGCCCGCACATAAAACTTATCACTTTTAAGCTCCAGTCTATGTTGGAAAAAATTGAAACCATTAATTGCAAATCGCTGACTACCTGTGTATTGTGCAACACCTTCGCTAAAATTGATTGCATAGATGGCTTCTAAATTATTCTTGATTTTATAATGCAAAGCGGCATTTGCTTTTGTGCTATGAACGCCATAATTGGCCACATCACGCTCCTCGTAACCTGTGCGAGACACTCGCCCGATATTTGCAATGGTTTGTGCCACTTCATCGCCATAAATATTCAATTGATTTTTGCCTGGATTATTTGGACCACGACTAGCTGCCGCAGTATTCGCATCAATATCTGTGAGGTCATTGGCATACCAATCGGTACCTGCCAAGCGTGATAGATTTATTTTAAAAGCAAACTTATTTTTGAACGCTTTTGCATAACGAATGGCCAAATCTGTCATCGGCTTTGCACCGTATTCTGAGCCATCGCCAATATGATTCACGCCAATTTTGGTTTGCACACTAAGCCCTTGAAAATCAAATGGATTTTTTGTTTTGGTGAAAAGTAGACCATTAAAAGCAACTGGGCCATATAGCGCCGATGCCGCTCCGGGAATCAACTCAACGCTTTCCACATCAATATCATGCGGACCAAAAAGATTTCCCATCGCAAAGCCTAGGCCAGCACTTTGGCTATCTACACCATCAACAGTCTGCAAAAAGCGACCATTTCCAGTGGTATTAAAACCACGAGTATTAATGGCTTTGTAGGTTAAACTACTCGTAACCATATCAATGCCTTTCAGATTAACCAAAGCATCATAAAAGTTGGCAGAAGGCGACATTTGAATAGCCCGAATGTCCATTTTTTCAATCGTAACGGGTGACTTCAAAATGCTTTCTTCAATTCTTGAGGCAGAAATTACCACTTGGCTCAAAAGTTCTGAACTTTGTTTTAGGTTAATAGAAATTCCATCGGCGTTTGATAGGTCAACTTCTTTTTTTTCAAAACCTACCATACTTATCAATAAAGTAGCAGGCAAAGAACCTTTTATAGAAAATTGACCATTGGAATTGGTAGCATCACCAGATTTGCTGCCTTTTAAAGTTACCGATACGCCTTGTATGGGTCTTCTGGTTTCGGAATCGGTAATTGTACCTGTAATATTCTGAGCAAAAGTGACTGTACCAAGCGATAAGAAAATTAGAGTAAAGAATTTTTTCATAAGAAATTGATTTTTGAGTTAGCTTTTATTTGGCATTTATTTTAAATTTTTATTTTCTTCTTTTAGCTTTTCGTAGCCGCCCGGCATTCTATTGTAGCCAACTGTGGTGATACGCTCACCTAATTTTAAATAAAAAGAAGGGTCTGTTGGTGTGAAACTCGCCAAGCCGTCAACATATTTGTTATAAAGGCAAAAAAGAGAAGCAATGAGTACTGTATCATGGATTTCACGGTCAGTTGCTCCATTGGCTTTCGCTCTTGCAACCAATGTATCAGTTACTTTTTTGCCGTTTTGTTGCACTCTTTCGGCAATTGCTAACAATGCTTTCATTTTAGCGGAAACTGGTGCGGTTTCGAAATCGAGTTTCACCAATTCGCATGTTGAGGTATTTCCCAACAATATATCGGCGGCAGCAGTATGTGCAGTTGTACAAAAGACACATTCATTTCGGGCTGAAACAAGCGAGGCAATCAATTCTCTTTCACCTTCAGTAAGAGTGGACTCGCCTCGAAGCAATATTTGGGTAAGCTCACGGATCGGTTTTGCTGAATCTTTTCGATATTCCAACAAACCTGTTATGCCTGGCAAGTGGGCTTCTAATGGTATATGCGACATAACACGATTTCAATTTATAATTAGATTCACAAAGAAAGTTTCAATTTTCCATATTTCCAATTATTTGGATTAAAATTCCACAAATCAAGATTATTTTTTGGTAATTGGGCGTTTTCTGGCAGATTTAAATAAAAAAATGTATGATTTAATAGTCAAATGAGCACAAGCTAACAATTGAACAATAGATCAAATTTCCAGTATTTAGGAATATTAGAGGTATTAAAAAAATAAACTCCACTATTCAAAATGAAAAGTGGAGTAAAAAATCTTTCAACTATTTAAAAAAATTCACTATGATTTACTTACCTTACAAAATAAAATCTTTTAAAATTGAGGTTTTCAGAAACTCTGCAAAGTAAAATACTTTGCAGAGTAGATTATTAACCTTTTTTAACTTTCAATATTTTTCAGTGTTTTCATGAAATGACTTCCAACTATGCCAAAACTCTTGATAGGCTTTAACTGGTTTCAATGATTCATTCTCTACACTATTTAGGGCAGTTCCTTTCAGATTATATCGTTTAGTCCCAACCACTAGAGTATCTTTTTTTATGGCGAACTTTTCACTAGCCGAATGCCTTTGAAAAGCAAAAAAACTTTTATCATCACTGGCCAATACCAATACAATTGGTTGCCCATTGATTGTTTCATTCACTATACGCTCCCTTTTTAATCGCAGCCAGTCAAAAGCTTTACTCTGCTTACCAATTGTTATACCCACCACCCAACTTTTATCTTTCCAAGAAAGTGAGTCAGTCCTAGTCAATTCTTTCATTGACTTGCCCCTTTCGTATTTATAGGTGCTGTCGTATTTTTCGGTAAAATTTTGATCAGCTTGCATCACCAAGCTATTTGGATGGATTTCAAACCACTTTTCCAATGAAGTTTGATAGGACAATAATTCCGGTAATTTTTGCCCTTTTAGTTTGCCTTTTATAGCCTCTCCGTTGGCTTGCCTCCACCAACTTTTTGTGGTGGCATCTTCAAACATTGCATTGAAATGATCCATACCCACCAATCGAAATTTTTCAGGCTTACCGTTTACCATAGGCTCATAGACCCTTCCTGTTCGGCATACTGTACAATAAGTAACCATAATCGGTTTACCTCCCACAGTATCTAGCACTTGATGGTGATACCCTATAAGGGAGATAGGATAAGCTTTGGATTCACCATTATGCTCAACCCCGATGATCATCCGATCTTTAGTAATTTTATTGGCTTTAGCTGATAACATTTGCAATTGCCTAGGCTGCAAAAACATGGCATCGGCTGCCATATTAAAATTAAACAAATAAGCAACTGCTATTAAAATCAAAATCGAAAGAATTGGCAGCCATTTTTTAAAACGGAACACTGCCGCAAAAGTTAGAACAATTCCAATTCCAAAAATAATTCTAAACATCCAGCGGAAATCGTATAAAAAATAGGCGATATCGATACTCCTCATCCTTTGGCTTCCTGGCATTGGCATAATAAAATACACATTGAGAATTTCAAAGAGTATTAAGCCAACTAAAGATCCAAAAAATATCTTATTCATTTTTCAATTTTTCCAAAAATCTGTAAATTCACTTTCGTTAATAAAACAAATTTGGTTTTTAAATCTTTACCTAATTAGTTAAATTGCACTACAAAGGAAAAGATAAAAATTACAACTTCCAAATATTTGGAAATAATATTCAATAATTCCCTCTAAATGGAAAATAATTTCGGGCATAATCTCCGCTTATTACGAAAAAAAAAGAAAGAGACGCTGGAAAGCCTTGCGGAGATACTAAAGATAAGCAAAAGTGCCATATCTGATTATGAAACAGGAAAAACATTCCCCTCTCTAATAGTAAGTGAAACTATTGCAACTTTCTTTGGCATCAACACAGACATACTTCAGAATTCCAATTTATCGGAATTGTCAGATTCTCAAATTGAAGAATTAGTAATTACTAAAAAACTGGCTGTAAATCAAAATCTCCCTAATGCTGAGCAGGAAACACTTCTTAAGCAATTGGAATTTCATAATAAACTATTGAGCCAGCAGGTTGAGGGGCTGTCCATTCAATTGCAATTGGTAAAACAGATAGTGGAAAGTAAAGAGTCTGAGATACGGTCTTTGTTAATTCAAGTAAGGCTTTTGGACGAAAAATTTAAGAGAGAGTCTTGATTGGAAAGATAACTTTAATAGTAATTTAGAGCGACATCGGATCATTTAACTTAGCCTTCAACAACTCTTTTTTATCCGCCAACTTAGCCTCAATAATTTTTGTTGTTTCTTCAAGACTTTCATTTTTACCATTCATTTTTTTAACCATATTCAGCAAGTCTGCTTGGTTTTCTAAAATAACATCCAATTGAACTTGGTTTTGGACAATTTGTTTTTGATTACGAACAATATTGATTTGGTTACTTACTATTATTTCTTGATTATGAATAATTGTTGACTGGTTACTAATTACAGCTTGGTGGTTATCCGCATTTTGCTGTTGATTTTGAATCATAATTCCAAAATTTTCAACAATTTTACTCTGCATTTCTTTCAAAAAATCTTGCTCAGCCACCAACTTTTCAAGTACTTCATCAATATTTTTCATATTAAATTTGATTTTTATTTTTTTTTGAAACTAACTTTGTCCTTGTCAAAGAATGGCAAATGTAATAAAAATATTTATGCAAACTACTCATTTACAACAAAAAAGAATTCCTTATTTATACATTGTATTTCTAGTTTTAGTCTTATCAACATGGCTGTTTTTTGTGTATTCTAATGATCTTTTTTATTATATCTCCAAGCATTATCCAGCAGTAATTACGATGATTTTTGGTTCGTTTATAGCAGGCTCAAGCCCTGAAGGTAGTGCGGCAGTGGCCTATCCCGTTTTCACTCTTTTTCTTAAAATTCACCCTTCAGTTGCACGCAACTTTGCATTTGCCATTCAAAGCTTAGGCATGACCTCTGCAACCCTTTTGATATTAGGACTAAAAATAAAGGTAGATTGGGACTATATTAAATATGTGACTATTGGTGGGGCTGTGGGCTTGATATTCGGCACCTATTATATTGTTCCACTTGTTTCGCCACCAATGGCCAAACTATTTTTTGTTTCGCTTTGGCTAAGTTTTGGGCTGGTGCTATGGTATGAAAATAGGCATCCCCATCGGGTCGTTTTTGACAAAATTCAAAATTTTGCTAAATCAGATATGTTTCGTCTAATCTTTTTTGGGGTAATTGGCGGTATGATTTCCTCCCTTTTTGGTACAGGTATTAATATTTTCACTTTTTGCTTAATGACAATTTTCTATGGCATTAACGAAAAGGTGGCGGTCCCTTCTTCTGTAATAATTATGACTATTGAAACAATATTAGGTTTTTTTATTCATGCAGGAGTCATTGGTGACTTTCAACAAGAAGCCTTCGAAATGTGGATTGCCTGTATTCCATTTGTGATTATTTTCGCCCCTTTGGGTTCATTTGTAATCTCAAAATTACCTCGTAAAACGATTGCAGCCTTTCTGTATTCAATACTTATTGTGCAGTTTTTCGGAGCAATGTGGGTGATTAGACCGAACCCTAACCAACTGATAATGTGTGCCATAACATTAATTTGTGGCTTGGGCTTATTCATTTTTCTAGCTAAAAACAGAAAGGAATTGGTTTAGAATTTATTCCATAAAAAATGTTTCGAGGACATTCTCATTAAGTGGGGATGTCTTTTTTTTCTATCTTTGTATATGTCCAGAATTGACCCCCATATAATTGAGCAGATCAAACAAGCAGCAGATGTAGCTGAGGTGATTGGCGACTACGTTTCTTTAAAAAAGAAAGGGGCAAATCTGTGGGCTTGCTGCCCCTTTCATGGAGAAAAATCACCCTCTTTTTCTGTTTCTCCCTCAAAAGGAATTTATAAATGCTTTGGATGCGGCAAGGCTGGAGATGCTGTACGATTCATCATGGATATTGAAGGTATTGGCTACCCAGAAGCATTGAGGCAATTGGCTAAAAAATATGGTATTGAGATAATAGAGGCAGAATATACCGACGAGCAGCAAGAAGCTCAAAATGAAAGAGAAAGTCTTTATTTAGTGCTCAATTTTGCAAAAAACTATTTCCAAAACTATCTTTTTGAATCTGAAGAAGGCCAAAATATAGGACTCTCTTATTTCAAAGAAAGAGGTT
>JAZKGO010000069.1:28855-45416 GCA_040385875.1 Bacteroidota bacterium | reverse complement strand
CATAAGCCGCTTGATGAATACCCATATATTTACCGAAATCCTCAATTGTGGTAAGCATTCCGCCCATTATACCATAGGCACCATCATGCTCCAAAGGCTGTTCAATTTGTTCGTTTTTTAACCAGCGATAGCCTCTAACTAATTGTTTATCAGGTACTTTTACATATTCCCAATAGGTATTGTTCATGCCCAACGGCTTCCAAATATTATTGATAATATAAGTTTGGTAGCTTTGCCCAGATACTTTTTTGATGATATAACCCAACATCGCAAAACCCATATTGCTGTATTCGTAAGCTATGCCAGGTTCGTTTGAAAAGGTGATTCCTTTTTTGAACATTGTTAACATTTTGGCCTCTGAAATACCCAATTGACGGTCACCCCAAGGATTGTCTTCAGGGAATCCAGCTGCATGAGTGAGCAAATGTCTAATAGTGATTTCAGGTGAATTTTTGGAATATTTTTGACCTTTTAATTCTGGAATATACATCGAAACAGGGTTGTCCAATTTCAGTTTACCAGCATCACGAAGCTGTAAAATAGCTACGGAGGCAAAACTTTTACTCATGGATGCAATTCGATAAACCGATTGATTGTCAGCTAACTGATTGGTTTTGTAATTGGTAGCGCCTATCGATTTTTGATAAATAATTTTACCATCTACCACCAAACCATAGGCCACGCTTGGCAGATTATTTTTAGTTTTAAACTCTTCAAAAATTGCATCAATTTTAGGCAAAAGAGGCTGGATTTTCTCTGGATTTTGGCCAAAAATTAAATTAGAGATTAATAAAAGTGTAAATGATAGTAGTTTTTTCATAAAAATTAATTTTGTAACATATTGTAAATTAGGATTTTATATTATTGCTAGAGACAAGGCATGCCTTGTCTCTACTATAGCAATATCCCTTTGTATTTAATTTTTTCATTAATTAAATTTTGTTCCAATAAAAATCAAAACACTGCACCTTCTAGAATCTGAGACTGGAGCTGTGATTGTTTTTTTTCATTTTATCAAAACTTTCATTTTCTCTAAAAGCTCGTTTGAAGCTTTTATAACTTGCGTAGTGGGCTTACTATCAGCTTCTTGCATAATAGCTTGAACCGTTGCCAAGTCCGATTTGACCTTTTTTAACTCGCTGATTTTGGCATTATATATATCCAAACCTTCTTTAGTAAATCTTGCTCTAGTTTTGAACTCTTCTCGCTTTACAAGTTCTAAATCGATGGCTTTTTGACCATTATAACATGCCAATGAAAGGTCGTGTTGGATTTTCAAATCAATTGCACTCGTTTTTACACGTGGGTCTATTTTTATGGTAAACGACTGCGCTACTATCTGATTATCAACCGTGAACTTGGCAGTGTATTTACCTGGCAAAACCCATGGTGAGGTGGAATTGGGTGCTGTATTTTGGTAAACTGCCGAAATTGGATAGCTTGGGGGTACATTCAAAGGTGTATAATGCAAGTCCCATAAAAAGCGATGGGCACCAGCTTCGTTTGATAATATTTGTTGTGGACGAATCCAATAATGCGGAATATTCAGATCGGGCAATTCGTATGGTTTATCTATACTAGAGTACCTCCTGACCGCCTTTCCCGCTGCATCAAAAATTTCCAAACTTACTTCAGTATTTGACTTTTCTTTCAAATAATAATTAAAAATTGCTCCATCTGGTGGATTTTCTCCTTGCGGTTCTTCCTGTGGAATTGGCGTATCTGTATAAGTGTTCCAGCGCACTCGCAGGGCAGTTTGTGGCTTGAAAAATATCGAGTTTTCACCCAAAAGTTTGTCGCTGATTTGTCGCAATGGAGTAACATCATCTAATATCCAAAAACTACGGCCATGAGTACCAATTACCAAATCATCATCTTTTATTACTAAATCTCTGATGGAAGTTGCTGGCATATTTTGGCGGAGACTTTGCCAGTTTTCACCATCGTCAAACGAAACATAAACGGCTGTTTCTGAGCCAGCAAACAGCAATCCTTTTTTGATAGGATCTTCTCGAACGGTGTTTATAGGGTCGTTAGGAAGGCCTTTTACGATTTTTGTCCAAGAAAGTCCTCCATCTTTTGTGCGATAAATATAAGGTTTTTGGTCGTCGAGTCGAATGCAATTGATGGCAGCGTAAACAGTGTTTTTATCGAAATGACTTGCATCTAATTGTGAAACTTTATGCCAAGGTCCCATTGTGGGTGGAGTGATGTTTTTCCAATTTTTACCTCCATCTTTTGTAATATGAATCAAACCATCATCCGTTCCCGCCCATATGGTATTAATATCAATCGGTGAAGGGGCAAGAGAATAAACCACACCACGTCTAGGCATTTTCTTCATTGACTCTGTAGTGAAAACTCCAATGCTTTTTGGTATTTCATTGTAGGTTTCTCTCGATAGATCTGGGCTGATTTCCGTCCAAGAATGGCCGCCATTCAAGGTTTTAAAAATCACATTTCCGGCAAAATACAACGTTTTTTTATCGACTGGTGAAAACAAAACTGGGGCGGTACGGATAAATCGGTACTTTCCTGAACGTACCGCTTCGGGTGCTATATTCTGCGTCTGACCTGTTTTTTTATCATATTTTGTAATTTTCCCACCATAAATAATATCAGAATTAAGTGGATCAGCCGCCACATAACCGTATTCTTCAACACCCACAGGATGCCAATCACGAAAAGTGATAATGCCATCGTTTCCACGAGAGCTTATTCCTACCGAACCACTTTCCTGCTGGCCACCGTATACATTATACGGAAAAGCATTATCAGTGCTTACATGATAAAACTGTGCTGTTGGCTGATTGTACCAACTGGTAAAGGTTTTCCCACCATTTACAGTCACAATTGCACCTTGATCTGCTGCCAAAAGCATAATTTCAGGATTAGCAGGGTTGATCCAAATTCTATGGTAGTCATCACCACCTGGGGCGCCCCTAAAGGCTGTCCAAGTTTTGCCAGCATCATTACTTTGCCACATATCTACATCCGCACTGTACACTAAATCTGGGTTATTTGGATGTACTTTTACCTCCGCAAAATCGCTACCACGGCTCCAAATTCGTTGATCCTGGCTCACCAATTCCCAAGTTTCACCCGCATCAATAGATTTATACACACCACCTTTAGTGGAAAAATTACTTGCAGAAAGCGGGGTCACATCAACCGTAGCATACATTCTATTGGGGTCTGATGGTGCAATACAAAAGCCAATTCTACCCAATCCCTCCTCATAAGTAGGTAGACCTTTTGAAAGTTTTTTCCAAGTATCTCCACCATCAATTGATTTATACAAACCGCTTTCTGGACCTTGCCAAGCTCCATTTTCCCAAGGCCCAAGACGAGCCGCCCACAAGTCGGCATAAATAATATTTGAATTTTTGGGGTCAATTGTAACCTGAATCGCCCCAGTATCTACGCCTTTATAGAGTACTTTTTCCCAAGTTTTTCCGCCATTTTTGGTACGAAAAATGCCTCTTTCGGCATTGGGCCCATATGGATGCCCCAAAACCGCCGCAAATACAATGTTTTCATTGTTGGGATCAATCGCCAATCCGCCAATTTGTTGTCCATCTTTCAAACCCGTATTTATCCAAGTTTTACCAGCGTCCGTCGACTTATAAATGCCATCCCCAACCGACAAATCTGGTCGTTGGATTCCCTCACCAGAACCCACATAAATCACATTTGGGTTGGATTGTGCAACAGCCACGTCACCAATTGAGCCAGTGGGTTGGTCGTCAAAAATTGGATTCCAGGTATGACCGTAATCGGTTGATTTCCAGACACCGCCATTATTTACACCTATATAAAATACGTTTGGTTGCTGAACTACGCCCACCGCACCGACGGTACGGCCACCTCGATGTGGCCCGATCATGCGGTATTTTAGGCTTTCGTAAAGTTTGGGATAAGTGGTTTGGGCAAAACTTTTAAGGTTTAATAGTAAAATGATTAAGGTAAATTTTTTCATATTTTTTTATATGTTTATTGATGAATATTAATCTTTTCTTTTGACACAAATTAGACTAAAATAGGAAAGAATTCGTACTATTTTTTCAAAAACCACTAATCAAAATCAAGCCTAACCATCACAGCATGGTGATCGCTCGGGAATTTGCCTGCCCATGTATTGGATAAAGTGGCGTGTTTGATTACTTTTATTTTATTGTTGTTTAGGAAAATAAAATCAATTAACCGACCCGGAATTTCTTTTGCTTCAAAGCCATTGAAAGTACTGTCATCGGGTCCGAAATGTGGATTTTTTGAAACTTTTTTAGTGTCAATTAAGCCGGCGTTTAATATTATGGTTGGTTCGTCAGTTGGCGTTGCATTGAAGTCGCCAGTGATCACAGCTGGCTGATTACCAGCTATTTCCTTTACTTTAGATAGAAGCAATTTTGCTGATTCTCTTCTAGCTTCTTGCCCCATATGATCGAAATGGGTGTTGAAAAAATAGAATGGCTTTTTCCCCTTTGAGCTATCTTTATATTTGAACTTTGCCCAGGTAACTATTCTGGGCAGCATGGCGTCCCAAGCTTTACCAGGTATTTCGGGTGTTGGGCTCAGCCAAAAAGTTTGACTTTCCAACAGTGTAAGTTTTTTTGTGTCGTAAAAAATAGGGGAAAATTCACCATCCTTTTTGCCATCGGTTCGGCCAACACCTACATAATTATAGTCGGGTAAAAGCGACTTCAAATCTTCGGCTTGATTAAATAAAACTTCCTGCATTCCGCATATTTCAACATCATAAAACGGTAGCATACTTGCTAAATTCTTTTTACGAAACTGCCATTGGTCAGCACCATCTTTTGGGTTGTCGTATCTGATATTGAAAGACATCACATTTATTTTACCCTGTGAAAATGACTCATCAACAAAAATTACTAAAAGTGCAATTGCCAAAAATTTAAGATTTTTTTTCATTTTTTAAATAGGTGTTATTTTTTAAATATTTAATAGAACTAAACTATAAGCAATAAATTATCTCGTCATGATCTACATAGTAGAAACCAAATTACACCCACCACTTTTCCCCACCAACTTTTTGCTCCCAATTGTTCACTTCTCCAATTTTAGTTGTAAAATAAGGAACATTATTTTGTTCACATGCTTTTGTAACCCGTACAGCTGGCTCGTACCAAGGGTGGTTTGCCATCGAAAACTTTGCCCAATGCACTGGAAACAGCTTTTTTGCTTTCAAATCGATTGCCGCTTGGGCTGTTTCCTCGGGCATCATGTGTATGTATTTCCATTGGTCGTCATATTGGCCACCATCTAAAATTACCAGATCAAAAGGTCCATGTTCATCACCTGTTTTTTTGAAATGAGTGTCATAACCCGAGTCGCCACCTATGTAGATATTTCCATTTTTACCTTTTAAAACAAAAGCACCCCAAAGGGTAGTTTTAGGACTAAAACTACGGCCAGAAAAATGCCTTGTTGGTGCCGAAATTATCTGCAAATCAGGTAATTGATGCTTTTCATACCAATCTAATTCAATTAATTTTTTGGTGTCAAACCCCCATTTTTCCAAATGCTCACCCACGCCTAGTGAGGTCAAAACCATTTTTGCTTTTTGCTTTAGTTTCATCACGGTTTTATAATCCAAATGATCGTAATGGTCATGGGTGATTATTAACAAATCAACTTCGGGCATATCCTCAGTTGAATAGTCATTGGCTCCTTTATAGGCAGCCACTGCAATTGGAAAAGGGGAAGCATGACCTGAAAACACGGGATCTACGAGTATTTTTTTTCCTTCAAAAATAAGCAAATAGGAAGAGTGCCCAAACCAAACAATTTGGTTTTTGGAAAAATCCAATTGATGCAAATCTGTTTTAACAGATGGTATCGGAATCAAAGGAGTATTGTCTTTATGCTTTTTAATAAATTCCTTAAATACATCCCAATAGGTATACTTTTCGTTTAAGTCGGGGGTAAAACTAAGATTTTGAAATTTTCCCTCTCGAAAATTCGGGGAGTTGAGAATTCTAGATCGCCTGGTTCCAGTGGCTTTTCTACCAAATTGTGGCAATCTTAGAATGCCAAATGTGCTTATAGCCAAAAGGCCAATTATTGTTATAATCATTTTTAAAAAAGTGTAACGGCTAATTTTCATTAAAAAAAATACTTTATTATGTTTGAAACCAGGTAAGAATTATATTCGTATATAAATGGCTTGCAATCTGACTCATTAAAAATAGTTAGTTTAATTTCTCCCTATTTTTTGTGAAAACATCGAAAAAAAAAGAATTATTGATGTTTTTTAAAACAATTCACAAATTTATTTGATTTTACCCTTAAACAAAGTTATTTTTATTTTTCAAAACTATTTACATACTTACATACAGTCTTTATGAAAAAATATCTCTTGATTCTAACTTGCTCCACAGTAATCTTAACTGGTTGTAATTCATTAAAGTACTTGGTTGATAATGATTATAGTTACGATACTGATTTCTCGACGTATAAAACCTACAATTTTCTAGATTGCGAAATAGACACCTCCTATATATGTACTGAAATTCAGGATGCTATCCGTCGTCAAATGAAAGCTCGAGGCTATAAATTGACGAATGAGAATGCTGGATTGCTAGTGAGTTATGGTATAATACCAGATAGAGTTCAATATAAAGGATATTTTCAACCCTCGCTGGATCGTTGGGTAAATAAATATGATAGTGATGATACTTATAAGCCTCAAACTTATAATTTTGGCAGTGGCATGATTTTGGTTTCATTATTAGATGCCGAAAGTAGCCAGTTGATTTGGCGGGGATATGCCGCCGGAGTTTTGAATAAAAAAGTGTCAAAACCCAATACTTACTACAGGTCAGTAGTTCGTACGATTTTTGACCAATATCCACTTTTTGCAGCGGGTGAAAAGCCAAGAAAAATTCTAGATATGTAGTAGGAAAATTATCAAAAGATATAAATTAAAAATGGACTTGGCTTTTAGCTAAGTCCATTTTTATTTGGGGGTAATTGAAATCTTAGTTAATTATAATTTACCTTCCAATTGTAAATATTGTAAAAGCATGATTGTTTTGGCGTCTTTTATTTCACCATTTTTTACCATTAGTAAAGCTTCTGAAAATTGGATTTCCAATACCTCAATGTCCTCATTATCAATGCCTCCTCCCTCTAGCTTCTCAGTAGCCGAGTTGTATTCAGCAATAAAAAAGTATAATATCTCAGTAACGGATCCAGGGCTCATATAAGCTTCAAATACCTTTTGTACATGTGTCAATTGATAGCCAGTTTCTTCCTCAGTTTCTCTTAAAATAGCCGTTTCTGGGTCGTCAGCATCTAATAAACCCGCACAAGCTTCAATTAGCATACCATCATTATTGCTATTGATATAGGTGGGCATCCTGAATTGCCTAGTTAAAATTACGGTTTGTTTCGCAGTATTATACAATAATATTACTGCCCCATTGCCTCTATCATATGCCTCTCGGCTTTGTTCAATCCAAAGCCCATTTTTTGTTAAATAATCAAATGTGATTTTTTTTAAGGTGTACCAATTATTGGACAAAATTTTAGTTTCTTTGATTTTTATTCGTTCGTTTGTCATCCTGCTTTTATAGAAATGGGTAAAATTATTATTAGTTTTGCAAAGTTAATAAAATTATGATTACATTTGAACGAAAATGAACGTTATTGAATGAATTATCAAGAAAGAAAAAGAGTCATTTTAAAATTACTAGATGAAAGGGGCTCAATTCATGCCAAAGAATTGATGGAATCGCTCAATGCATCAGAGATAACGGTGAGAAGAGATTTGTCTGAAATGGCCAAAAAGGGGTTGTTATTTAGAACTCACGGTGGTGCCATGCGAACGGAATTAGCCAAAGATCCTGAGCCAGTAAGCTTCAAAGGAAAGTCAACCCAAAATTTAGACAAAAAGACCTACATTTGTGAAATAGCTTCAAAATTTATTAAAGACGGTGATGTGATTTATTTGGATTGTGGTAGTACCGTTTTCCAGATATGCCAATTTATCAAGAATAAAAAAATTAAGGTAATAACTAATTCATTACCAATATTATATGAATTATTAGGCACTGGTGTTTCCATCAGTTTAATTGGCGGCGAAGTAGACCATGAAAGGCAAGCCGCACATGGCAAAACCGCAACTGACCAAATTGGAAGGTACCAAGCCAGTAAGGCATTTATTAGTACCGATGGAATTTCTATTGGAAATGGGTTGAGCTCAAAAAGTGAGATAGAAAGTGAAACTGCATTGAGCATGACTAAAAATGCCAAAGAAGTATTTTTGTTGATCGACTCTAGCAAACTTGAAAGAGATAGTTTCCTGAAATTTGCCCCTATTTCCATTATTCACTCATTGGTAACCGACAAAATTGCCAAAGATGAAATTCTAGAAAAATACCATAAATTAGGAATAAAAATTTACAAATAATCAAAAACGATCAAAAATTTGATATGAGTGATGAACCACGAGTTATAAATTTCTTTTCTCACGATTAAAAAATGACAAAACCTTTTCGACACCGTTAAATTTGCAACTTAAATTAAACCAAAAAAATTTTATCATTCATAACTCATCGCTTATAACTTATCACTAAAAAATATGTTTACAGGAATTATAGAAAATAAAGCCCTATTAATAGCCTATGACGACCGAGGTACTAACCGTACTTTTTGTTTTGAATCCGAAATTGCCGCTGAACTAAAGATTGACCAAAGCCTTTCTCATAATGGGGTATGCCTTACGGTTGTGCATATCGATGGCCTTCAATATTATGTAACCGCTATTGACGAAACTCTTAAAAAGACAAATTTGGGACTTTTGCAAAAGGACGATTGGGTAAATTTGGAGCGATGTATGCCAGCTAATGGCCGTTTCGACGGACATATTGTACAAGGTCATGTGGATCAAACGGGAGTTTGTACCAATCGAATTGATGAAAACGGTAGCTGGCAATTTGATTTTGAATACAATGCTGAATATCAAAATATTACAGTTGAAAAGGGCTCAATTTGCATTAATGGGGTGAGCCTCACCTGTTTCAATTCTGGCTCTAATACATTTTCTGTAGCCATTATACCTTATACTTTTGAACATACTAATTTTAAAAGCTTAAAGATTGGCGATTTAGTGAATCTAGAATTTGATATTGTAGGTAAATACATCAAAAAATTGGCAACGATTGCGTAATAACTGGATTTTATATGCTAGAAAAGGATAATTTTTTCTGTAAAAAATTATACCTTTGATCCTAATTAAATACTACCATTAAAGTCCCGATTTTAAATTATAATGCAATCTAAATATAATTGATTTTTAAAATGGAAAATAGAAGAGAGTTTATCAAAAAAAGTACATTGGCTGGCTTAGGTACTTTGGCTTTTAGTGCAAAATCTTATTCAAAAATTATTGGCGCAAATGACAGAGTAAGAGTAGGTTGCGTAGGTTTTTCAGACCGTCATCGCAGCTCGCATGTGGGTCCTTTCAAAGCTCTTTCGAAAGAGATGAATTTTGAAATGACAGCCATTTCAGATATTTGGAATAAAAGACGTGAAGGTGGAAAAGCTTTTTTAGAAAAAGAGCTCGGTGGGACAGTAAAAGCATTTAGAAATAACGATGAGTTATATGCTTCTAAATCTGTGGATGCTGTATTTATGAGTACGGCCGATTTTCAACATGCATTGCATACTATTGAGGCTGTGCAAGCAGGTTGTGATGTGTATGCCGAAAAACCTTTAGCTGAAACAATGGCTGATAACCGTGCTGTTTTGAAAGCTGTAAAAGAATCATCAAGAATTGTACAAATAGGTTCTCAACGTAGATCTGGCGCCAACTACCATGCTGCCAATGACTATATCAAATCAGGTAAGTTTGGCCCAATCGTAATGGTTGAATTAATGTGGAATGTAAATCAGCCTGGTCGATGGAGAAGACCCGCTTTAGTGAAAGATTTGAAAGAATCTGATGTAGATTGGAAACGCTTTTTGATGAACAGACCTTATGAAGCTTTTGATCCTCGCAAGTATTTGGAATACAGATTGTTCTGGCCTTATTCATCAGGTATTCCTGGCCAATGGATGAGCCATCAAATTGATACAGTACACTGGTTTAGTGGCTTGGCACACCCACGTTCAGCTGTAGCCAATGGTGGTATTTATCAATGGCAGGATGGCCGTAAAAATGCAGATACACTCACGGTAGTATTTGATTATGGTCCTGCTGATAAGCCTCATGATGGCTTTCAGGTACAATTTACGTCTCGTTTTTCTAATGCTGCAGGAGATACAAAAGAATTGTATTACTCAAATGGTGGTATGATTAATTTGGATACCAACGAAATAAGTTCAAATGGCGGTCTTACCCAAAGAATGGCAGATGAAATGGGTATGAAATCCAATTTATTACAACCTTTTAAATTGGAAGGTTTGAAAGTGGAGGCTGAAGCAAATACTGGAAACGACCCACTTACTTTCTCACATATCCGAAACTGGATGGAGTGTGTACGTAGCCGCAAAACACCGAATGCACCAATTGAAGCTGGTTATCAGCATTCTATTGCTACCATAATGAGCAATGCAGCCTATCGAACGGGCCAAAGGGTAACTTTCGACGAAAAAACCCAAGAGGTGATGGCCGGTGGTAAGCCGTTCAAATACTAGTTTTTTTGGTGAAATACCAGAACAAAAATATTTTTTTCATTAAATATTGCTATCTCTAATCCTAAAAGAAGCCACGGAATTTTCCTTGGCTTTTTTTGTGAATGACGTAATTAGGCCATAAAACAGCATCAATTGTTCAATATATTTGCTTATTTTCATAAAAATATTCTCTCAGATACACTTATAAAAATGAAACAAACACGAATTGATTTCCTGAAAGCCATTGGCTTTGGAGTTATAATTTCCCAAACAAATAACAGTTTTGCAAAGAGTAAAGTTGAAAATTTCAGTCTTAAATTGGGACTTGCCTCCTATACTTTGCGAGAATACAGCCTTGATGAGGTAATAAAACATTGTAAACGACTTAATATCAATCAATTGGCATTGAAAAGTATGCACTTGCCATTAGATAGCTCCGTTGAATTTATCAAAGAGACTGTAAAAAAGGTTCGTGATGCTGGAATTACTCCTTATGGGGTGGGGGTGGTTTACATGAAAACAGAGGCTGAAGTAAGTAATGCTTTTGCCTATGCTCAAGCGGCTAATATTCCGACCATTATAGGTGTACCTAATCATGAACTTTTACCATTTACAGAGAAAAAAGTAAAAGAGACAGGCATTAGATTGGCAATTCATAACCACGGCCCTGGAGATAAAGTGTATCCTACACCTGATTCAGTGTATGAAAAAATCAAAGATTTAGACAAAAATATTGGTCTTTGTATTGATATTGGTCATGTAGTTCGTTTGGGTCTCGATCCTGTGAAATTTATCAATAAATATAAAAACCGCCTTTTCGATTTGCATATTAAAGATGTAGATAAAGTCGCTGAAAACGGAGAATCGGTTGAAATCGGAAGAGGTGTAATTGATATAACTTCAGTATTGAAGACTTTACAAAAAATTAATTATCAGGGTGTACTAGGAATTGAGTATGAAAAGGATGGTAAAAATGCCATATTTGGTCTTACGGAATCAGTAGGTTACCTAAGAGGAATCTTAAAAATGATTTAGGATAGAAGTCTTTTAGCTGCGAAAAAATAATTTTCGCAGCTATTTTTTTAGATTTTCTGATTCTTTTTGCTCCATTCGGCATGCTCTGGGGTTTTCATAAAAGTCCATGCGATGAATCGGCTAATTTTCTGACCCTGAGCCATTTCAATTATTTTAGTTTTGGCTACTTTCGCATTTTTGAGTGCATTTTCGATACTTTTCAAATGAGATTGATTCGAGACTAAACTCGTGAACCAAAGGCATTGGTTTTTAAACTTTAAGCTTTCCTTTACCATTTTTAGGATGAAAGCCTTTTCGCCACCCTCACACCAAAGTTCATGAGAATGTCCGCCAAAATTCAATTCGTTTTCTTGAATATTTTTACCAGATTTTTCTGCCAGATTGGTTAGCTTTCTCCTATTCCCTTCCAAAGCTTCTTCGGCAGAAGCATGAAAAGGTGGATTGCAAATAACAGCATCAAAAAGCTCACCTGATTGTATAATTCCTTCAAAAATATTTTGTGGAACATTTTGTAACCGGCATTCGATTTTTCCTTTTAAAATTGTATTTGATTTGACAATATTTTCAGCCGATTTGATGGCCAATGGATCAATATCAGTTCCTACAAATTGCCATCCATATTCTTTGCTACCCACAATAGGATAGATACAATTGGCACCCACTCCAATATCCAAAATTTTTATGGAGCTACCTCTGGGGATAATATTACTATTGCTAATAGATAGTAAATCAGATAGATAGTGAATATAATCCGCACGACCAGGAACAGGAGGGCATAAATAGCCTGCCGGAATATCCCAGTTTTTTAAGCTATAAAAATGCATTAAAATCGCTTTATTTAACAATTTTACGGCTTCAGGATTGGCAAAATCAATGGATTCAGTTTGGTATTTATTGATGAAAACAAATGGCTTTAATGCGGGGCAAGTTTTCACCAAATCTTCAAAATCATACCGATATCGATGGAGATTTCTCGGGTGAAGGTTGTTTTTTTCTAGTGTATTGGTTGATTGATTGGTAGCCATTTTTGCAATTTAAATTATTCTATTATCCATAAAATCAGTCATCAGAGCCAAACCAACAAATGAGTCAGCTGTGCCATAATATTGCATCATTTATTTTTGAATATTACAACATAATTTTTAAACCTTCCATCTCAAAAAGGTTCTGAAGTAGGTAATCGGAGGTTAAAAATAATTTTGTTTTATTTTTAATTGAGATTGTAGATGCCAATTGAATCGAATCTAGGGTTCTTAAGCCAATTTTACGATGTTTTGTTATTAATTCTTTAGCTGATTTTCTAACCTTCCTATTGTCTGGTATAAAATGAAATTTTAACGAATCTTTGTCAAAATTTTGAATTAGAATTGCTACTTTGTTCTCATCAATTTCCTTTTTTCTATATTTTTTCCAAACTACTGAATCGAACTCAATCTTTGTGATCTCAGAAAGGTAAATCTTGTCGATTGAATTATTTTTGAAAATATCCATCAATAATTCTGTGTCTTTTTCTTGATGATAAAGCTTAAATAAGCTGGATGTGTCTAAAAATATATTCATTATTCACCTCTTCTCTCTTCGATTACTTCATCGCTAAAAGACCCTTTGTAATCTTTCAATAATTCTTGGCTTTCAACAAAAGAAAAGTCATTTAATGATAGACTATTGGATTTTATTTCCTCAAAATTCACAACAACTTTCAAAGGTTTTTTTGAATTTATTGGCTTTTCCAATTGAAGTTTGCCATTGAAATATATACCATTAACACTTAGCATAAATTAAATATTTTTTTCAAAGATAACGATTTTCAAACATATTTTTAAAAATCAGTCCATCAGAGCCAAACCAACAAATGAGTCAGCTGTGCCATAATACAGCCACCACTTGTTTTTGAAATAGATTAAACCTTCGGCAAAAGTGGTACCCGCTTGGTATTGACCAGTCATTTCATGAGGTAAAGTGGGCTTTAAAAAATAAGTTTCGGACCTTTCCACCACTTTCTCCAAATCATTCAAATCAAAAATTACTTGACCGACCGAGTAAGTACCTTTAGGTAATTTGGAATCGGCTCTAGTATCGGTTGCATTTTTGCCATTGTATAGTAAAGCCACGCCTTTATCAGTAATAATAGCTGGCGGGCCGCACTCAGTGAGGTCACTGTCAAAATAGCCCGGTCTTGTTTTTACCAATTGCTTCAAATTTCCTTTTTCATCTTCCAATGGATACCAATCGGTCAGGTTTTCGCTCCATGCCAGGTTGATAAATGTCTCTCCCCAATACATCCAATATTTACCTTTAATTTTGGCAGCAACTGGTTTGCCGTTAATAAATTGAGTCACAATGGATCCCGATTTTGACCATAAATTTAAATACTTAGCATTGTACGCTTTTGCAAAGGCAGGTCCCGTTTTTGTCCACTTTTTTAGATTTTTGGATACTGCAATACTCAGCCTTGCCGTTTTTCCATCCCAACTGGTATAGGCTATAATATATTGACCTTCAATACTTTGCACAACTCGTGGGTCTTCACAACCACCTACCGAATCATATTTTAAGTATTCGTCTTTGGCAGGGAATAGTACTGGTTTTTTGCGTTTTTTGAAATGATAACCATCTCTGCTTGTAGCCAAACCAATTCTTGAAGTCCGTCCACCCAATATTGCTTTGGGATTGTCTTCGGCACGGAAGAGCATATTTACTTTTCCTTTTCTAATAATAACGGCTGGATTAAATACCTCTGCTTTTTGCCATTTCACTTTTTTGCCATCGACAGGGTTTTTGAAAATATAAAGTGAATCTGAGGTTAAAATTGGATTTTCAGCTGGTTTATAGGCCGACTTAATATCCCAATGTTTTGGGTTTTGCCCCATTGCAATGAATGCAAACGAGATAAATAAACTTATTAGATGAGATTTTTTATACATTCTTTTTTTAATATTGACCTGTAAGGTATCTTAAAAAATAATTTTATCAAAGGATTTAAAAAATTTATAACTTTATGAAACTTAAAATTAGCTCAGACCTATTCAAATTGTGCCATGGCAATCTCCCAAATAAATTTCAAAAAGGAAGTTTACGACGAATTCAACAATATCCTTAATTACTGGCTAAAATATTCGGTTGATACTGAAAATGGCGGTTTTTTTGGTGCAGTTGATGGGCAAAATAAACCTAAAAAAGAAGCAGACAAAGGCATTGTTTTGAATAGCAGGATTCTTTGGACTTTTTCTAGAGCTTATATCGAAAATAAGAATCCAGAGTATTTAAAAATCACAAAAAGGGCCTTTGACTATATTAAAAAATACTTTTGGGATAAAGAAAATGGTGGGGTATATTGGTCGGTTACGTATAAAGGCGAACCAAGTGAAACTCGAAAATTGATATACGGTCACTCATTTGCGGTTTATGGAGCAAGTGAATATTTTCGTGCAACTGGCTCAAAACCAGCACTTTTATTTGCTCAGGACGTGTTCAATGCCATTATCAAACATAGTTACGATGCCCAAAAAGGCGGATACGTAGAGGCTTATGGCAGAGATTGGTCCGAAATCAATGACTATCTATTGTCAAAAGGAGATTCCAGAAAGTCGATGAATACGCATTTGCATTTGATGGAATGTTTTGCCAATTTATATCGTGTGGATCAATCTGAATCGGTACGATTTCATTTACAGCATTGTATTGAAATTGTGATGGATAAGATTATTGGTAAAGAGAATACACGCCAAACGCTTTTTTTTACTGATAATTGGGAACCCCGCTCCAAAGGAATTTCTTATGGGCATGATATTGAGTCGAGTTGGTTGATTCAGGAGTCGGCCGAGATATTGGGTAATGAAGAATTGACAAAAAGGGTCAAAGCAAAATGCATTGAAATGGCTCGCTCGGCATGCGAAGGCTTACAAGCGGATGATGGGATGATTTATGAGTTTGATCCCTACAATGGGCATTCAAACAGTTCCCGTGACTGGTGGGTAATGGCGGAAGCAATGGTGGGTTTTTACAATGCTTATCAAAATACTGGCAAAGCTCATTTTTTGGAAAAATCAGAGAAGTCTTGGGAGTTCATCAAAAAATATCTCATCGATCACGAAAATGGGGAATGGTTTGGTGGGGTAACTGAAGCACACAAAGTAACTGGATCCGACAAAATAACTATGTGGAAATGCCCTTATCACAATGCTAGAGCCTGTTTGGAGATTTATCATCGGATAGCCCCCTAACCCCCAGTGGGGGAATTTAGTTTATTGTTAATATTGTAATTTCACACAATTCAGCCCTTAGCAACCATTTCATTTTTTTTCCCAAATTTACAAATTTCTACCAAAAACTCACCCGCTGGGGGTTAGGGGGCTTACTCCAAAAACTTCGCCAAGCCTTTCAAATTATCGGTACCTACATAGTCCAATTTTAAATTCATCAGCGTAGTCCAAGAGGTGGGGGTATCGGGCGTACCCCAAAATCTTAATTTTTTACCTTTTTTATGAACCTCTTTGACAAAATTCTCTAATTTTTCTATTTCATCGTCCCCCAATTGATTTTTACCAGTCCACTTCACAAAATCACCCAAAGATTGAGAGTATAAGCCGATTCGTTTCAATTCTTTTTTGGTGTATTCGATTTTCATTCTCCCATCAAAATTGAGCATCTCATCGTATTTTTCAAAGTCGATAGGAGCGGGCATTTCACCACTGATTACAATGGTTACTTTGGCTTTTTTTAATTTTTCTTTGTGCTCAATTAATTGATTTTCAACTGTTTTCAAGGTTTCACCACCTGTTTTAAGATCAATTAAAAGTTGTAATGGTTGCTTTAACTTCCCCTTATTTTTCTCAATTTCTGATAAAATAGGTTCTAAATAGAGTTTTCTGAAGGTATTATTTTT
>JAZKGO010000069.1:27266-28755 GCA_040385875.1 Bacteroidota bacterium | reverse complement strand
TTAGTTTGATTTAATGATAATTCTTTATAAATTCGGAAAATTATTTTTTACCTCTAAAACATTATTTATTTATGAAAAAACTATTAATTGGTGCACTCGTAGGAGGCATTTTACTTTTCTTTTGGCAATTTTTGAGTTGGTCTCTTTTGGGCATACATAATTCTATGCAATCCTATACTCCAAAACAAACTGAGGTACTCAAATATTTGGATGAAAATTTGGAAGAAGGCTTTTATTATATGCCAAATTTACCTCCAGAAGCCCCCATGGAAGACCACGAAAAACTTATGAATGAAAGCCTAGGCAAGCCTTGGGCTCAAGTGTATATGCATAAAAATTTGCAAATGGATATGGCTTCAAATATGGGTCGTGGCTTTGCTGTTGCTTTTTTGGCAGTATTATTATTGACTTGGGTTTTGATGAAAATCGGTAAAACTTCTCTTTTTGATACGCTGCTAAGCTGTCTGGCTATTGGTTTAATGTCGTATCTGACCACCTCTTACCCAGTAAGTATTTGGTATTCAACACTTTCAATGGGTGATTTGATTGATGCAATTGCAAGTTGGGGTGTGGTGGGGATTTGGTTGGGTTGGTGGCTCAATAGAGAATAATTTGAAATAAGAATAATTGAATGCAATTTCAAGAATGCCCTGAATGTACTTTTGGGGCATTTTTTTTACATCTCAAACAAAACCTTCCCTGCCGACATATTATTATAATAGCTATAAATTGCCTTTTCAAAATTTTCTAAGCCAAATTTGGAAACTATTTTGGTTTGGAAGCCTTCGGCAAGCATTTTATTTACTTTATTGGTGTTGGAAAAGGTTTGTAAAAAACTTTGAGTTTCAGCTTTTTTACTAAGCCAAAAACCTTCAATCGAGTAATGATGAAAAAGTAATTCTTGAGGAACAAATTCAGCAGGTTCAATTTGCTCCATACGACCGTAAACTATCATTTTGGAGCTGTCGGGCAAGCAATTCAATATTTTGTAGGGCAAACTTCCGCCACCCACGCAATCTAAATACAGTATTTTCCCCTTATTTCTAACTAATTGTTTTATCTGATTTTCAAAATCTGTGTCTGTAATATTTATTCCTTTTTCAGCTCCAAGGCTTTCTAATTCAAGCACTTGCTCATTTTTTCGAACCAAGCCTATAAATGGAATTCCTTCTTTTTTTGCCAAATGCAACACCATTTTTGCCAAAGCTGAGCCCGCTGCCGACATTACAATGGTTTTAAAACCACCTTTTTTAGCCATTTCTAAAAACGAAATTGCGGTTAGCGGGTTCACAAAAAACATGGAGCCTTGGTCGAGGGGTACTTCTTTTTTAAGTTTGATGCATTTGGTGGCTTCTGTAACCATGTATTCTGCCCATGTGCCATCATATTTTGGGGAAGCTACACAGGCAACATTTTTATTCAAAAGCATTCGTCCATAAAATCCACCACCGTTTTCAACTACCATACCGCTTCCCTCAAGTCCTGGCAC
>JAZKGO010000069.1:20141-27166 GCA_040385875.1 Bacteroidota bacterium | reverse complement strand
TCTAAAGTTACGGATTCTTCATCAAAGTCGGCAATGGCAACTTGAATCACCTGGCCTGTGCCATCCTGATGCATATTGAGCACCATGCCGATTTCAATTTCCATATCAGCCGGTATTTCCGAACGTGGAATTTGAATCACATTTTCCTCATCAGCTGGGCCATAGGCCTGATCAACTGGAATGTTTAGCGTTCTTCTTTCCCCTATTGTCATTCCGATAATTCCAGCATCAAAACCTTCTATTACCATGCCTGTGCCCAATTGAAATTCCAATGGTTCGGCTCCTTCTGAGCTATCAAATACTACTCCTTCGGCCAATTTGCCCGTATAATGCACTTTTACTGTATCGCCTGTTTTTGCTATTTGTGACATACTACTTAAATTGTTTGTTAGTGAAGGTCACCATTTGTGACATTCAAATTATTTTTTATTTTAAATTGTTGAACTTAAATTTTTCTGCAAATATTGATTTTTTAAAAACTCATAAGCCCGAGTTCCTTCCTTCGTCAGGATGACAATCGGGTTTAGGCGTTTGTGTTAAAAAACTCATCATTCATATCTAATAACTCATCACTAGATCTAATAGGCTCTCGCAAACACAACCCTTCTACTCGATGGATTTCCAGTGAAAATACATTTGCCTTCTTCTTCAATAGCGTCGTAAGGGATACAACGAATGGTTGCTTTTGAGGCTTCCTTTATTTTTTCTTCCGTTTCGGGCGTTCCATCCCAATGAGCTAAAATAAATCCTCCTTTTCCGTCCAATTGGGTATTGAACTCTTCCCAAGTATCAACCAAAGTGGTATTTTCGGCTCTGAATTTAAAAGCTTTATTATAAATATTTTCTTGAATATCATTAAGTAAATTGCTGATAACCTGAGAGATTCCAGCTAATTCATACACTTTTTTCTCTTTCGTATCTCTTCTGGCTACTTCAACAGTTCCATTGGCAAGGTCTCTTGCCCCAATTGCCAACCGAACGGGCACTCCTTTGAGTTCGTACTCAGCAAATTTGAAGCCTGGACTTTGCTTATCTGAGTGGTCAAATTTTACCGAAATGCCCAAAGATTTCAATTCCTTTACAATTGGATTAATTACCTTTTCTATTTCTTGGAGCTGTTCTTCCCCTTTGAAAATTGGCACAATAACCACTTGAATAGGAGCGAGTTTCGGTGGTAAAACCAGGCCCTCATCATCAGAATGGGCCATGATTAATGCACCCATCAAACGAGTACTTACGCCCCAACTTGTTCCCCAAACATATTCTAAACCGCCTTCTTTCGATTGAAATTTTACATCAAAAGCTTTTGCAAAATTTTGCCCTAAAAAGTGGGAAGTGCCTGCCTGAAGCGCCTTTCCATCTTGCATCAAAGCTTCAATACAATAGGTGTCTTCAGCACCAGCAAAGCGTTCATTAGGGCTTTTGACCCCTTTCACTACTGGCAGCGCCATCCACTCTTCTGCAAAAGTGGCATATACATCCAACATTTGTTTGGTTTCAAAAACGGCTTCATCGGCTGTTGCGTGGGCAGTATGGCCTTCTTGCCATAGAAACTCGGCAGTTCGTAAAAAGAGGCGAGTACGCATTTCCCACCGCACAACATTGGCCCATTGGTTTATTAACAATGGCAGGTCACGGTAGCTTTGTACCCAGTTTTTATAAGCTGACCATATCACAGTTTCTGAAGTGGGTCTAATGATTAATTCCTCTTCTAATTTGGCATCAGGATCCACAATTACGCCACCGCCATTTGGGTCATTTTTGAGTCGGTAATGTGTTACTACGGCACATTCTTTGGCAAAGCCTTCCACATGGCTTGCCTCCTTGCTCAAATATGATTTAGGAATAAAAAGCGGAAAATAGGCATTGGTATGGCCAGTTTCTTTAAACATATCGTCCAAAGCTCGCTGCATTTTTTCCCAAATTGAATAGCCATAAGGCTTAATAATCATACAACCTCTCACTGGGGAGTTTTCAGCCAAGTCAGCCTTTTTTACCAGTTCATTATACCACTCTGAGTAATTGTCCTCTCTGCTAGTTAATCCTTTCGCCATTGTTGAAATATATATACTTTTATTAACGTTATTTACATTAGGTTTTGCAACCAATTGGTTGATATAATTGTCTTACTGATAGGGATTTAAATTAGATTAATTGGCCTAAATAATATAGAGTGGAAACCATTAAAAAAATTAACAATTCTAAGAAAATTTTGACTTATTAAAATGCGATTAAAACTATCTTAATACACTTGCAAAGATAAGTTTTTCTATTAAGTTTGTATCGATTTAGTCCAAAATCAATTCTAGTATTTGACATAAATTAGAAAAAAATAGCTTTTACAACATAAATATAAAAAATATGAAACGCTCAATGATTTTCAAATCTCTATCAATCATAATGGTTGCGGGAGCCGTTTGGGGTTGTTCTTCAAAACAAATTGCCACCCAATCAGGCAAGGAAGTTTATGATGATCTATACACTCAAGTGGGAGAGTCATCGCCTATTGGGGTGACCTATGAAAATAGGAAAAATAATGCAGCTTTGAATCAAAATCCAGAGGCTGAAGATGGCCGTGCTTACAATGATGGTGAAAACATTACCAATGAATATTATGCGGAATCAGGTGTAGATGCACGTGATTATCAACGCAATGCAACTGACAGACCTGGTTATGGCGATTATACTGATGGTTACCGTGATGGAGTAACAGACTCAAGATACAATTGGGGTAATAATTGGAACAATGGCTTTAACGCATTTAATAGATATAATTATTGGAATTCTTTCGGAGGCTTTTACAACCCAGGGGTAACTATTATAATAGGAGGTAGAAACAGATTTGGAAGCTTTTTTAACCCTTATTCAACCTTTGGTTATGATCCTTTTTATGCCTATTCTCCTTTTGGGTTTGGCGGCTTTAATAGTTTTGGATACGGTGGTTTTAACAGCTTTGGATACGGGGGCTTATATGATCCATTTTATAATAATTTCTACAATCCATATGGATATGGTGGTGGTTACGGGGGTGGATGGTTTTCTAGTCCAAGATATTACTCTGGCGGGTATGCCAACAACAACCTAATAGGTGCCGATCGTGCTAATAGAAATTATGGTCCAAGAAATGGAGGTAGAAATAGTGCTGGTTACAATGACCAGTTTGTAAATACAGCTAAACCTCGTACAACAGCAGATCCCAATATGCGCAAAGGAACAGTTTATACAGACCCTTCCAATGTAAATGCTGGAGCTTATGGTAGTGGGACTGGTTATTCTGCAAAAGCCCGAGGGGGTTATTCTGGAAATAATTCAACTACAAATCCAAATGCAAAATTAGGAACAGTTGTAGATTCTCGGAATTCAGATAGCAGAACAACAGAAACCTATTCAACCCGTTCAAGAGGTGGGTTTTTGAGAGGGGGAAGCCAATCGAGTAGTGCTAATACGAGCAATGCTCGGCCTTCGGCAGATCCTTCGAATGAAAATACTTATTATGCCAAACCCAATCGACTTTACTCAAATGGAAACACACCAAGTGGAGCAGCTGGTACAGTAAATAATTCGGGTGGCACCTATAATCGTGGGTCTTCAGGCCAAGGGTCATCCAATCCGAACTATAATATTGGCAGGTCAAATAATAGTTCTGGTGGAAATAGCAGCAGTTATGGCAGCGGGAATTCCTCAAATTCGAGAAGTTACAGCAGTGGTAGTAGTTCATCAGGATCAAGCGGCAGTAGCAGTGGATCACGTGGGAGTAGTAGTGGCTCATCATCTGGTGGAGGTGGATCCTCAGGAGGTTCAAGAGGCCCAAGATAAGCATTAAAATGTAATTAAATTTGTTTGAAAAAGCTCACTATATGTGAGCTTTTTCGTTATTTTGAATAGAAATTCTATTAGTCCAAAATCAAATTTTTTATCAATTTGAAAACGGATTAAAAGGAAATTTAAATTAATTAAAATGGTCAAAAATCTCCCATATGGGGTTGGGAGGCTAAAAATTTAAAACTATGAAAAAGGTAAATATTTTAAAAATAATAGGTTTGTCATTGGTGATATTCTCAGCAAATGCGCAAGATTACTCAGCTGACGCCTTTCGCTTTTCTCAATTGATTAACCCGGCTGGTACGGCACGCATGAAAGCCTTAGGTGGTGAGCACTCAGCTATAGGAGCTGATGTTTCCAATATATCAGGAAACCCAGCTGGTTTGGGACTCTACACTAGGTCTGAATTTAGTGTTTCAGCTGGTTTAAATAGCCTTAATACCAACACAAATTATATTGACACACAAACTCAATTGACAAAAGGTAATTTTGGATTGAATAATATAGCCTTGGTTTTTGGAGGAAATTCTGGCAACAATGGAAAGGTAAATTCCTATCGATCGGGTTGGAAATCGGGTAATTTTGGAATCTCTTATAACAGGAATTCAAATTTGTTCAATAACTTTTCTTTTGGTGGACTCAACAATAGAAGCTCACTGGCAGATAGTTATGTGGAGCAAGTCAATAGAAATAACAACAATACTGGTGCATTTTTAGATAGCCAAGATCAGTTTAATCCTGATACCAGAGTAGCCCAGTCAGCTGAAGCGATGTATTACCAAATGTATTTGATTGAACCAGCAGCCAACGGAGGGGTGCCTTACAAACGTTTCGATTTTAACAACCCCACATCAACAAGGCAGGAAGGAACATTTCAATCAGAGGGCAAAACAAGTCAATGGACTTTTGGTTATGGGGCTAATTATAATGATAAATTATATATTGGTGTATCAGGAGGCATTGCCAATTTAAATTACGACTTTATGAATACCCAAACAGATGAATTTGTAGGGGGCAGATATTTAAATGATTTCACCGCTACCCAGTTACTCACTGTACAAGGGAAAGGGGTAAACTTGTCGACAGGTTTGATATTCAGGCCTAATAATTTGGTAAGAATAGGAGCGACTATTCATAGTCCAACTTGGTATTCAATTACAGAATCATATGATCAGAATATTTCCGTCAATGTAAATCAAAGTAATACAGCAGGGATACCCAAAGATTTACGATCCGCTTCAGTGGCACCTTATGATTTTGATTATGAATTGCGAAGCCCACTTCGTGGTTCGGTTGGTATGGCAGTATTTATTGGCAAAAAAGGATTTATTTCTGCTGATGCCGAATATGTAGGTTATAACAAAATGAAATTGACTGCCACCACACTCTCGCCTTCAGATAATACAGCATTTACCAATGATAATAGCCGATACATCAATCAGGACTATAAGAATGTTGTAAACTTAAAAGTAGGGGCAGAAATGCGTGCTGGCAATGTGAATTTGCGTGGAGGAATCGCCTATTTGGCTGATCCCTATAAAGTAAAATATGACAATATCGATAGGGCGAGATTGGCCTTTTCAGGTGGACTTGGTTATAAATCGAATTCCTTTTATTTGGATCTAACGGGCTCTTATTCAGCCTATAAATCGGCATTTACACCTTATTCATTGAATAATCCTGCCGATTATGCTTCTGCTAAAATAGATACCAAAAACACTAATTTGAGTTTTACATTTGGAACTTATTTTTGAAGAAATACATTTTAATCGTTTAAAAAGCCCAATTTATTGGGCTTTTTATTTGGATTAAGTTTGCTTAATAAACCTCAACCTGAAATCAGAATGTTGAGGTTTGGACCTATGCTTTAATGGAAGATATGTTTTTTTTAAATTGATTTTTTCAGCTTTTCAATAATATGAGCCACCGAGTAATCCTCTTTAATGATTATATTGGCCTGGCTATAAAACGGAAATCGATTATTGTATTTTTCAACCAAATTTTCTAATAATTTTTCTCTATCAGATTTATCAATTAATGGTCGGTCATTTTTTGAGGAATTATAGATTCGTTCGAATAAATTTTGAGGCAAAACATCCAAATATACCGAAATTCCATTGGCCAAAATAAAAGCCATATTATCAAAAAATACGGGCACTCCGCCTCCTGTTGAAATTACTTTTTTTTGGTCTGACAAAAACGACTTTAATAGTTCAGTTTCAATTTTTCTAAAATAATCTTCCCCACTTTCTTGAAAAATTTGCGAAATGGATCGATGTTCATTCTGAACGATAATCTCATCCATATCCACATATTCATAGCCCATTGTTAGGGCAAGTGCTCGCCCTAAGGTAGATTTGCCAGAAGACGGCATTCCAATCAAATAGATATTTTTCTTATTATTTTGCATCAAAAGCATTTTCAATTGTACCGATTGATGGCAAAGCATATCCCGACCATTTTCCTTTTACTATGCCATTTTTCAAGATCCAGAGTGTGGGATTTACCCTTCCGATTGTTTTTAATACCTTTTCGTCACCAAAATAATAAGGTATATCTAGAGAATTATTCTTTCTAAATGCTTCAAAATCAGCCTCTCCGGCCGAGGTTAGTAACGCTACCGATTTCCCTTTTTTTGACAAAGAATCAGCCATTGATTTGATTTCAGGAATAGCCCCTTCGTAATAATGATTGATATTTTGTATAATAAAGAATACCTTCTCTCCTTTAAATGATTCTTGTGTAAAGTCACCTTGAGCATTCCAAAGTGCATAATCAGTGATTTTTGGTTTGGCTTCTTCATTCAAAATTTTCATTTCTTTGAAAGCCCAAGTGGTATCTGTTGGGTATTTATCAAAAGTTTTTTCTTCGCCATTTTTAGTCATGATATAACTAAATTTGAGAGGTTCAGATGGCTGCATTTGTGCTGGAATGTCTTTCCCAACTTTATAGGCTCTGAAGTCGAAAAGGGGCTGCATATAATTGGTATAAATACCCAATAAAATAGCCCCAATTGTTGTGAACAACATAATTTGGCCAGTTTTGGAATTGGAGAAAACCTTTCTTTGCCAAAGAATTATCAATATGAAAAATAGTAAAACCATATCTTTCCAGAAGCTAGTCCATGGTTCTAAATGCATAAAATCGCCAAAGCAACCGCAGTCGGTCACTTTATTGAAATAGGCCGAATAAAAGGTGAGAAA
>JAZKGO010000069.1:7584-20041 GCA_040385875.1 Bacteroidota bacterium | reverse complement strand
CAAAGCAACCGCAGTCGGTCACTTTATTGAAATAGGCCGAATAAAAGGTGAGAAAGCCAAAATAAATGACCACAGCCAGCAAAATCCAGGCGGTAGCAGTTGGCTTGTACGAAAGCAATAGAGCCACGCCAAGTACGAGCTCTAACGCACACATAAACACCGATACGTAAATAGCATGCTCGCCAAACCAATCAAAAAGGCTGGCAAAAGCGGGCAAATCTTCTGCAAAAACATGGAAATACTCCTGCATTTTTATTTTAGTACCCGCAGGATCCTGCAGCTTAATAAAACCTGAAAAAGTAAAAACCGCTCCAACAAAAAATCGGGAAAATTGGGCTAGGTATTTCATTTGTTTATAATTATAAATTTTATTGCAAAGGTATGCCAGCATTTTTGATTTAAAAATTTTGGACTTTTATTGAGTAAGATACTGCTCTTTTTTTGGTGTTTTGGAAATCAAAAATTTGTTTATTTATAGATTGCAATTAAAATGTCAGCTAACTACCAATTTCTTTTTTTTTACCAAAATCTACTCTACAAAGTTTATTTGTGCATCATCTGATAAATTCAATGTACCTTTTAGCTCTAGTGATTTTATAAAAACATTATTTGCACTAATCGAAACGACATGCCCTTCATTAATTATTACCACGCTTTGCTCGTTGGGAACCGAGCCACAAGACCAAATCTGCGGATCGTTCCAGTCACCAGAACTCAAACTTTGGTTTATATCTGTGCAAGGAACTGGGGAATTCCCAAAGACAAATTGGTTATTAATGATTGTAAGATTGTTGCTTGGGGCAATTGGTAGGCTATTGGCTAAAAATTCTGCATTGTTTATAGAAGCAAACCATGCTTCTGAAAGCTCAATCAATCCAGTTCCCCTAAAATGAACACCACCATCTCGATAGATTGCACCAGGTTGAATATGGTCAGTATTTGGCCCAAGAAAGGTATTAAAATTAGGTTTTAGTGCTACAGTGTGTTGCGCTTCAATAAGTTCTGAGTTGGTATTATCTCCATACCTTGAAACCAAGGCGATTACCCAACTGATATTATTATTAGAGTGAATTCTCGATTTGTTTATTAGATTTTCAAGATTATTAATATACTCAATAGCCTCATTTCCATTTTGTCCAAAATATGGGAGGTTTTCTTCCCCTTGATGCCAAAGTATGGCTCTTAAACCGAAGATTTTCACATAATATTCTAATGTTTTTTTTAAATATACATAAGGCCAGCCGTCATAATAAGTCGTATTTTCATACTCATTGTAATTTGGAAAGCCATCCGCACCATTTGACCACTGATTGATTTTGGTTGCACCTATGGCCGCATTAAAAAATATTACGGGCACATTCCAATTTTCTGCAATTTTATCCCCAAGCAAACCCCATGACCAAGAGGCCTTTCCTTTTGGCGAAATATTAGTTTGCTCATTTATTTTGCTTATTACTGGAAGTGGAAATGAACTAGCAGAGCTATTTGTATAATAATCTATACAGTTAACTTTATCATGCTGGGCACCATAAAAAGTACTTTCATAAAAGCCACCCTCAGGAGGCCTACCACCTTGTGCATTGGATTGGCCCGCCACCACAAAAACTTCTCCTACCCCAACTTTTGAGACCTCAGTAATATCTCCTTTTTGAATTCCGTTTTCCAAACCCCTCATTTCCAATTTATACCACCCAGTTTCAACATTTCTAATTTCAAATCGAAAAGACCCTGCACTTAAATTAGCAACCATATTAGTCCAGTCTATAGGTACACCCCCATCAATTGGGCTAAGTTTAGCTTGTAAATAATGAAAATTAGTGTTGGAATAACCACCAATCTGAATATCAGCTTTATTGTTAATTCTTTGAAAAACAGACCTCTCAATTGGCATATTGATAGTGATCTGAGTAAAACCGAGAAAGTTTGCTGAAAAAATTATTACTAGAATCTCCAAAAAAAATATCGGCTTATCAATTGAATTCATAAAGATTCTATTTTTATATTTCTTACTCCTTCCAACAAGCTTAGTATTATTTAGGTTATTGGGATTTTTGTATTTTCTTGGTTCATATGAGGGGATAGGCCCTTGGCTTTATATTCAATAAAAAAGCAGGAGAATTGGCTTAGGAGTATCATTTCGAAAAACTCAAAAATCGATTAATTTAAATTTATCTAAAATTAATCTTAAAATCTGTTACCTCCATTCAAAATCAATTATTATTGAAAATTTGAAGCAATATTTTTGATTTAGCTAGTTAGAGACATTGACAAAAAAAGCCAGAACTTCTTTATTTCCGATCCAAAGATTCAATATAAATTGGATATTTTAAAGAATATTTCAATTGAGTAAAAATACTTAATTTAAGTTTAATAGTCTTTTTCCAAATTGATTTTAGATGATAATAGTAAATTATTTCTTCTTATTACTTTTTTTAAAATCTATTTTTTGAATAAATACTTTAAAATTGAATAAAAGCGGCTTTTTTATAACTGAAAGGCACAAATAAACTGATTTTGTAGTATGAAAATTACTCTTTTTATTTGTTTTATTTTTCAATTAAGAGTACCCTATTAAATATATATAATAATCGAATAGTTGGTATTGGCAGTTGAAATGGTGTTAATACTTATATCTAAAAATTTAAATACTAAATATGAAAGCTACAATAATTTGTATTATTTTGTTATTCTCTTTTTTTCAAAATCCATTGGAACACCCTTCCAATTATAAAACCAACAAACATTATAAAACTGAAGCTACCTATCAAAAAGGTGTGAAAGTGATCAATTCAAAAAGCTATAAAATGATGAATGATAGTGTAGCGAATTTTGTTGAAATTTTTTCAAAGAAGCATTCAACAAAGCAGAAGAGTGGGGATAATTACAAAATGCCTTTTAATAAATAATCTCGATCGAAATCTCATTAAATAGGATAGGACATTTACGCCGTTTTTTGCATAAATGTCCTATCGTTTTGATATCCATTTAACTTTAAGTGTTCTTTTTATTTAGAATTTGTAATGTTAAATAATAATTGGGTTCACTTAACTTTTTATTGAAATACTTGAGGGCAATTTTAATTGCAGCTAGTTACTGCCCAACACCATTTTGGCCATTCTTTAGTAATATCATACAAAACACCGCATAATTAATCATGTCCTGATAATTAGCTTCGACTCCTTCCGAAACCAAGGTAACTCCTTGATTATCTTCTATTTGTTTGGTGCGGAAAAGTTTCATTAAAATAATATCGGTAATGCTGGCCACTCGCATACTTCGCCAAGCTTCGTCATAATCATGATTTTTATTCATAAGCAGGGTGATGGTTTGGTCGATATGTTTTTGATACAATTCGCTTACCTGTTCTGTCGTAAGTTCAACTGTATTGTCGTCGCCCAATTCGCATTGAATCAAGGCCATTACACAATAATTAATAATACCAATAAACTCCCCAACAATATCATCTGCCACTTTTTGAGTGCCTTTCATCTGAATGCTACGGATGCGTTGAGCTTTAATAAATATTTGATCAGTGATACTTGGCAGTCTTAAAATACGCCAAGAGGTTCCATAATCTTTATTTTTTTTATCAAAAAGTGCTTTGCAAATTGCGATGACTTGCCGATATTCCGCTTCTGTTTGCGACATTTGTACTTGGAAAGGAAAATTATACCAAAAAGAGTTAAAAAGTGTCCAAAATTACCAACATTTTGCCATATTTCACAGTCAATTGTAAAGGAAAGCTTATTGATTTCTCTACTCCAAAAGTTATGGGGATTGTGAATGTGACGCCCGATTCATTTTTTAAAGGAAGTAGGTCAGTCGAAAAAGCAGATATTTTACAAAAAGTGGAAAAGATGCTTTCGGAAGGGGCTACTTTTATTGATGTGGGCGGTCACTCTACACGGCCTCATGCACAAGCAGTTCCAGAAGGAGAAGAATTCGATAGGGTAATTCCAGCTATTGAGACAATCATCAAGGAGTTTCCAAGCTGTTTGATTTCTATTGATACTTTCAGATCTACAATCGCTAAAGCTTCTGTTGAGGCAGGAGCTGTAATGATAAATGACGTTTCTGGGGGCTTGATGGACAGTAAAATGTATCAAACAGTAGTAGATCTGGGGGTACCTTATGTGCTTATGCATATGCGGGGAACAGTCGATACCATGACTCAATACGCTGATTATCAAAATATTACTTTAGAGGTTTTGGATGAAATTGAGAAGAAAGTAGGACTACTCAGGAGCTTGGGGCAAAAGGATATTATCATTGATTTAGGTTTTGGATTTTCAAAAACAGCTGATCAAAATTATGAATTATTGAATAAATTGGAGCTTTTCAAGATGTTGGAATGCCCAATTTTGGTAGGAATATCCAGAAAATCGATGATTTGGAAAAAATTGAATATTTCGGCAGAAAATGCCTTGAACGGTACTACTGCATTAAATGCAGTAGCATTGATGAAAGGGGCCAATTTATTAAGGGTGCATGATGTTAAGGAAGCAATTGAGGCGATAAAGTTATTGGAGCTATTAGGTTCTTAGCAGCCCCCTACTCCTGATGGAGGAGTATTTTTTTGCAAATTATTGGCATCTGGCAGCTAGTTTTTTTAAGTAAAAATAATAGTCGTTAAATTATTGAATAAAAATAAGGTTTTATGTGTCAAAATGAATCGAATTTCGACAAAACAAACTCCCCCCACGAGGGAATGGGTGCTGTTTTTTTTCTAAATGGCCTGTATCTACCTGAAAATGAGGCAAATATACATATTACGGATTTAGGGCTATTGCGTGGCTATGGTATTTTTGATTTTTTCAGAGCGGTTGATGGTAAGGTCTTATTTATTGAGGACCATCTAGATCGATTTGAATTTTCGGCCAGCCAGTTTCAATTAAAAATTCCTTATTCGAGGGAAAAGCTAAAAGAAATTGTGCAAGAATTAATTGTATTGAACAAAGCTTCACTTTTGGGCATTAAAATGATACTTACTGGGGGCTATTCAGAGGATGGGTATAGCCCAACTACTCCTAATTTTTTAATTATTGCCAAGCCATTTGCCTTTATGGAAAAGCCAAATGGAATGCATTTAATGTCTCTCGAGCACTTGAGGGAGCTTCCAGAAATCAAGAGCCTTAATTACATGGTCCCGATTTTGAATCGCTCCAAGATGATTGAAATGGGTGCTGATGATTACCTTTATCATAAAAATGGATACATTTCGGAGCTTTCCAGATCCAATGTTTTTTTAGTAATTAATCAGAAAATCATTACACCTTCCACAAATATCTTAAAAGGCGTTACCCGGAAGCATATCTTGAAAATAGCCTCCTATAATTGGCTGGTCGAGGAAAGAGAGGTGTCTTTGGGTGAAGCTTTTTCAGCAGATGAAATATTTACTACTGGCAGTACAAAAAAGGTAATGCCTATCACAAAACTTGATAATCAACCAGTTGGGAATGGGAAAATTGGAAAGATAACTACAGAATTATCGGAGCTTTTCCATCAATATGAAATAGTAAATAGTTGAAAGCAAATATCATTTTCTCAATCAAACAAGCAGTAATGAACCGTTATTTTATAGTTTCTATATTTATTTTTTTACTAACGATTGGCTATTTTTTGCAAATATGGAAAGCAGAAGATAAAAGCTATACATTAGACGAGGTAGAATCAGTTTGTGACAGCTCTGAAATACCAAAATATTCGATTTTCGATGTGGCCAATAATTTAAATTCCAATTATGATTTTGATAAAAATGCTCGCCGTATTATTTTATTAATTATTGATAGTCAAGGGGTTGAATCTTTATTTTCTGTTGACAGCTCCCAAAATAGCTTACAAATAATCAATGACTCATTATCTAGCTTTGGTTCTTTAAGTGCGGCTGATAGCATTACCTTGAAAGCCCTTTTGGTACCTAATTCGAAATTATATGAGCGCTGGTGGTCATTGGTGCAACCTTATCGTGAGGATTTTTTAGTAAGAAGAAATAGATTATTTGAGTACCTCCCTGCGGAATTACCCAACTATGAATTTAAAATTCTTTCAGATTTGCGTCAATCGGAAAATCAACAGAAGCTACTTAAATTGGGTATGTCGGCCACTCCACTCTCATTGCATCAATTTGGTTTGGCTACAGACATTGCCATTAAACGAAGAGGAAAATATATGAAAGGCTATACTTTTTACCATATTATGGGTAAAGAGGCCATTCAACAAGGGCTCACCTGGGGCGGGAATTTTGTGGGTTTTATGGATCTTGGTCATATTCAATTGTTCGTAAATTCTGCTAAACTATTATCAATAATTCCTGAATTGAGATTTGAGTTTGAACCCTATCGAAGCTATTATAACGAAAGAATTGAAAAAATGACATTGGAAGGTAAGGCTAATTTAGTAGAAGATTCCAAAGAATTAATTCAAATTATGGATCTTTTAAATGACGAAAAACTTTGTTTATGTGAGTCTAAAATAGAAACAGTAAATATTCAAGAAATTGACCAAAATCAAAAACTATTATCGATTCAGTATCAAAAAGAAAGTGACTATTTGGTCTATTTAAATGAAAAATCAAAGTATATAAAGATTTATTCACCATTCGATAATTCGACTAAAATGACTTTAGGTATTTGGAAATAAAATAATAATTTGCGGACTCATGTAAATATTTATAACTTTAAACTCAAATTTTTTATTAACAACTAAATAGAATTTTATTATGGGATTATTTTCATTTTTAAAAGGAGCAGGGCAAAAATTATTTGGGAAAGCTGAAGTAGCCGCCCCCGAGGAAAAAGAGCCATTAAAAGCTCAAGCACTTATCGATCATGTGCAATCATTGGGCTTACCATTTGTAAGTTTAATTATCAAAACAGCGGATGATACCGTCATATTAGGTGGGGAAGTATCAGCACAAGAAGATGCTGAAAAAATTGCTTTGGCAGTAGGTAATGTTGAAGGAGTAGCCGTGGTTGATAATAACATGACAGTAGCTAATCCTGAGCCAGAGGCCCGCTTTTATACAGTAAAATCTGGAGATTCATTGTCTAAAATTTCGAAAGAAATGTATGGTGATATGATGAAATACGAAATAATATTTGAAGCCAACAAACCAATGCTTACGGATGTAGATTTGATTTATCCTGGCCAAGTATTACGTATTCCTAATTTGTAAAAAAGGTATTAAACCTTTGAGCCTGTTAACTATGGCGTTCCGAATGAGAATTTGGGACGCTTTTTTTATTTCCTAATCCCTAATTCTTTCAATTTAGCACCTATTTGGTTAGTCATCAGGATTGAGGCTTCGATCTCTTCTTTTCTTATTGCAACCGATTCGATATTGAAACCGAATGGGATGTTTTTTTCAGAGCAATATTTGATCAATTCATCCGCAATTTCCATGCAAATTTCTACTGAGCGGTTTAAAATATTCTCTGAAGCCATCAATTCCTCTTTTAAAGTTTCTGGAATATGAATACCCAACCATTCCATAAAACGAAGTGTTTTTTTAGATCCGCAGGCTGTTAAGGTAAATATTACTGTTGGGAAGTCCTGCCCTAGCGAGGCACAAGCTATTTCTAAATCGTCAATTACTCGTTTGGCATAATCCACATTAAAAATACATTGTGAAATAAAGTAGCTTACTCCGTTGCTCATTTTGTCCAACATTCTATCCTGTTCGTCGTTCAGAACAGCATGACGTTCAGGGATAGTTACTGCCCCAACTGCTGATATCTCATTGTATTTCCTCCAAATTTCGTATGCTTCATTGAGGGTGGTAATAGGTACAAAATCAGGAGCCGGTACCCCCACAAAAACTGGAAAAAAACCATGCAAAACTAACTCGTTTACCCAAACATCTAATTCTTGCTTGGTAAATTTGCCAGCCGGCCGATAGATTATTTTAGGAATATTAAGAGATTGTAGATGTTCCTTAGCAAATTCAAATGGGTCTAAAGCTTTTAAAAATGGGAATGGACGCTCTTCATCCGTACGAGCACTCTCATCCTGAACATCGTACACTACAAGGGCGTCAATATCTAGCAGATGAAGCCTTTCCAATGTTTTTTCAGCAATTTCAATTACTCTTTCTGGTTCGGTTTGGTCTTTTGGTGGGGTAATGCCGTACAATAATATACCTGAGTCTTTCGACTTTATTCTATCTAAAAACATAAACGACTTCTAATTTTTTACAAATTTAAATAATAATGAGTTTTTATCTAGTCATTATCAATTTATTGGTGTATTTAACTAATATCTTAAATTATTTTGGATTTAATTTCCATAAAAATCAATCTAGCTAGACAATTGCACTAGTTTGAATTAATTATCAAGATTCTATCCACAAATAAGAGAAGAAATAGGGATTAGTTATTGAGAAATATTTGCAATTACCTTGGCTATGAGGCTATTAATATCAACTTTGCCTGAGTACCCAGAGATTTGAGCATATCTAAACTTGTGATAAGTAAATTTTGGTTCCCATATTTCGGTGCTGTAACCCTTCAAAATATACACATCTTTAGGCTTTATTTTCATAGCTGACTGATCTACAAATCCTTTTTTGTCTAAAGTTTCTGAAAAAGTAATTTCTACCTCCTTGTCCGCTTTTCCTTCCACTGAAAGTTGAACAAAACCCGTTATAGTCTTGCCAAAATCAAATACATGCTGGTTCTTTTTAGGAGAATTTACTTTAACCGCCTTTATCTCTTCAGCTATTTGAGTGGCATTTTTTGAGCTTGCGACAAGTATTTTGTTTTTTGTAGAAAAGTTCAGACTTTTTTCTTTCCCTTTCACCGAACCTGTTTCATAGAAGGTAATAGTACTATTTGCTTCATCTAATATGTCGGCATTTTTCCAATCTTTACTGTACTCCAATTGGCCATCATAGGTTTCTCCAGCATAAATCGAACTAGCTACTGTTGCCGAATTTTTTACTTGCCAGCTGGCGTCAGAAGCTACAGTTTGCACACTGCCATCATAAAAGCTTAGCTCCATTTGAAAAAGTAATCGATTGGGGCCATCACTCATAATGGAGCTAGGTAATCCCAAATGGCCTGAGCCCCAAAAGCCATTACCAACACTGGCCGAAATAAAATTTGTACCTGGGCTAATCAATTCAGGATCAAGCTCATAGGTTTGGTAAAAGAGGGTATCAGAATATTTGCTCATTGCTGTTGCTAAAACATTATTCCCTACTTTTTTGCCATTGATAATCAAGTAATAGGCTCCCAAACCCGAGGCATACACTTTTATTTTGGTAGCTCTTTTGTTTAATTTAAACTCTTTTTGAAAGTCCAAGGCTTTAATTCCCTTCTTTTCTGGGTCAATCTTTCCAATCCAATTGGCAATCCAAATTAACTTTTCAAAATTACCCATTTCAAAAAAACTTGGCATACTCCAAGCACTAGGCTTTGCTTTTTCATTCCAAATTTTTACTTTCCAAAAGTATTTTTTACCCGCTCCCAATTCTTTACCGCTGAAGTTATTACTTACTGATTGGGTTGAATTTACTTTTTTACTATCCCAAACATCTCCAATATTTTTCTTTAGATTGGCTTCGCTACTGGCAATAATTAGTTGATAGGCAGTTTGTTTGGTGTTTTTTGTGACTGGTTTTACCTGCCACGAAAACTTTGGCTGTTTAACAGTTAGTCCGATTGGATTTGGCTGATTTTCGGTCATTAAATTAATCACCGATTGGGCACTAATGTGGTATTGGCCAATCAAGAGGATTGTAATGATAAAGGCGAATCGAAGTATTTTGGTCATGAAATTGGCTTGATTTTTTAGCAGAATCGTTCAATAACGGCTGGCAATAGATTTCTAAAAGCAATAAGAATCTCCCCAAATAAATTTATAAAAAATCAAACTTAAATTTTTGGGGATTAAAATGAATGATAGTGAAGCTATTTTAAATTTTCCTCAAAGATGCAAAAATGAATTGTAATCACCATAAAATCCTGACATAAATCACCTTTCCACTTGAGTTTTTCATTCTTATTTCAACTATTAAATCGTATTTTTGCATAAAAAATCAATCTACATAAATGAAATACTTTTTTACTTTAGTAGTTACTTTTACGCTATTTTTTGCATGTGATAAAAAGACTAAGAGCGAAAGCATTGCTGAAAACTCGCCCAAAACAGTTTTACTTAATGATAGCAATTTTGTGATGGAAAAGGTAGCTAAATTATTGAATTACAGTGAAGTAGAGGCCAAATTTGGTAAGGAAAATTTAACTAAAGATTCCACCATTCTGGATCCTGAAGGTAAGAAAATTCAAGTTTCTGTTTTGTTCCCGAATACAGTAAATGAGTTGATAATCAATTGGGATTCCAAAAAGATATTTGAAAAAATGCACTCTGTTGTGGTAGTCTCTGACTCAACGGGCTATCAAGGCCAGTGGCATAGCAGCCATGGAATACAACCGTTTCAACATCTCAATGAAATTGTTGATTTAAATGGGAAACCCATCACAATCAGTGGTTTTGATTGGGCTTATGGAGGGCATTTGGTAAGTTGGGAAGGAGGTAAATTGGATAATAAAAGGCTCACCTGCCGCTTTGGATGTCTGAATAAGAATGTGATTTCTGAGACTGACTATAAAAGCGTTTGTGGCCCCACCGAATTTAATGTGAGTCTGGAAGCAATCAAAAAGCTAAATCCTGTTTTGATTGAACTGACCGTAATGGCAAATTAAATGATTAAATCAACCAAATGAGGGGGTGGCGGATTGGTAGGTTTCGAATAACTTCCTCGGTAGTTGGAAAATGATTCAACTTACTCCAAGTTTTAAACCAATTGTAATCTTTATATTGCTTATATCCAAATAATAAAGAGGGCTGTGCTACTGGCCACTCTTCCCAATACATAACGTCTTTTGGCAAGTTCCATTTTGGTTTATCGGCGATGAAAGGATACATATACTCTATTCCAGTTTTTATGGTTTGCCCATTTGAGCCGGCATAATTCCAAAGATTTTCACCAGACTTACTAAGTACATGGCAAATGGTCGCCATTGCATCCAGATTAAAAAGAGCATATCCATAAGGTTTGGTACGTGCCAATTCCAATGGAAAACTACCATCTTTTGCCATTTGATTGGGGATTAAAACGGTTTTGAATCGATTGACGCAATAGTCAATAAGAGCTTGATTATCAACCAATTTGCTAAATACTGCAACTTGCATTACCCAGCAAGTTCCATGATTGTTTTTGGCCTCACGCTCCTCAATGCCATATTTATGAGTGGTGACCCATAGCAGGTAATTGGAAAACCAATTTTTGATTTTCCCAAGATTGGATGGATCTATTGATTTTGAATTTTGCATAATTATTATCCCCTGCGCTACTTCAATCATTTGTATCATATCGATTATTCCAATCCCCCTTCCTGTTGCTCTGCCTTTAATCGCTTGTGCAAAATTTAAAGAGGGGTTCATTAAGGTAGCTTCATCGATAAACCATGCATTCAGATGTTCGAATGCCTTTTTTACAAATTTTTCATCTTTTGTGATCACATAAGCAGACGCCAAGGAACCAATAATTATACTCAATCGAACCATTGCTTTTCGGTGGGCCACAAAATTATTGGGGTTAGAGAGCCCATCCTTTTGAATATAGGGTCCATTTGGATCGTCAGGATTTTGCCACCAATAATCGCCTTCTGAATAGAAATCATGCATGCCGCCAGCCGACCGCTCACACTGCTCATTGGTAACTGTGATTGGCAATTGATTCATTGCCCATTCTGCATTTTCTAAGGTTTTGGCTTTTAAAATTGGAATTATTTTGGCCCTTATTTTTCGGTTTGATATTTGGCCAAAAATGGTTTGGAAACTCAACAAAAATATTAAAACACAGTGTAAAAATATTTTCATTTCGGGGGTAATTAATAAATTAATTATTGGAAACTATAATGTCAATTTCTTATTTTCAAAGTGCCTTTGGGCATCTCTAAGAGATTTTTTCTCTAAATTTTTTGTTAGGGCCTCAGTTAAATTCACCCCAGTTTGGTTGGCCAAACAAATTAATACGAAGAGGACATCGGCCATTTCGTCGCCCAAATCCTTGTTTTTGTCTGATTCTTTTTCTGATTGTTCGCCATATCGGCGGGCAATTATTCGAGCCACTTCCCCCACTTCCTCAGTGAGCATGGCCATATTGGTAAGTTCATTAAAATAGCGAACTCCAACTGTTTTGATCCAGTTATCTACTTGATTTTGAGCTTCTTGAATTGTCATATTACTTAAATCTATATTTTCTATAATTTAAAAAAATAAGGCTTTATTTCACAGGGTTCGTTTAAAATACCTCCCCATAAAGCCTCCAAAAAGTTCGGGTAAGACCGAGATAGTACAAATAAAATGAGTCAATTTATTGTTTTCGGTTGTAATGGAAATTTTTTCAAAGCCCAATCCAAAAAGTTGAATACAAACCACAAGACCAATAGTA
>JAZKGO010000069.1:0-7484 GCA_040385875.1 Bacteroidota bacterium | reverse complement strand
AATTTTTTCAAAGCCCAATCCAAAAAGTTGAATACAAACCACAAGACCAATAGTAACTATCCAACCTTTATCAGGATTGATAAAACCAACCCCAAAAGCCACCACCATAATTGCTAATAAAGGCCAGTGTATACCTATGGCTATTTTTAAAACTAGTATAATTAAAAAGAGGCCTAAAATGGCTAAAAAGATTGATTTTATCATCAGATTCTGTTTTTGCTGTCGATTATAATGGTAACTGGACCATCATTAATGAGTGAAATCTTCATATCTGCTCCAAAAATGCCAGTTTCTATTCTTTTACCTAAAATTGAATTTAGCTTCTCAATCATTTTTTCATACAAGGGAATGGCGATTTCGGGTTTGGCAGCTTCAATAAAGCTTGGCCTATTCCCCTTTTTTGTGCTTGAATGCAATGTAAATTGGCTGATTAACAATAGATTACCTTTAACGGCTGCCATGTCCAAATTCATTTTACCCTCTTCATCAGAAAATACCCTTAAACCAACTATTTTCTTAGCAAGCCAGTCGATATCCTCATAATCATCGGTATGCGTAATTCCCAGAAATACCAAAAAGCCCTGATTAATTTTGCCACTAATATAGCCATCAATTTTTACTGAAGCTTCTGAAACTCGTTGGATTACTGCAATCATTTCGTATTTTAAATTCACCCAGAATGGGGCAGAGGGCTTTTTAACCCAATAACCAGTAAACAATCATAAAATATACTCCATAACCCAAAAGGTCATTAGTAGTGGTGATAAATGGCCCAGAAGCAATCGCAGGGTTAATCTTTAATCGATTGAGCACCAATGGAGTAATTGTACCCATTAACGAAGCAAGCATTACAATTGAAAAAATAGAAAGGCTCATTACCAAAGAAATATCTCTTTCATGCTGCAACAATAAAGTGCCTAAAAAGGCAAAAGCTGCAGCTATAATTCCATTCATGAGTGCTACAATCACTACCTTTTTCAAACGCTCACCTAGACCAGTATCAATCCCTGACTTATCCGCCAAACTTTGTACTATCAATGCCGACGACTGGATACCAACATTGCCTCCGGTACTTCCAATGAGCGGAATGAATGCTGCTAAAGCGGGAATTAGAGATACTTGATCACTAAACTGCTCGATGATTTTGGCTGCCAAAAAGCTTCCAGCCATACCCACCAAAAGCCAAGGTAATCTGGATCGAACCAACATCCATATAGAGTCGTCTTCTTCTACAACTTCCGATATACCAGCCATGGCACTGATATCTTCTTGGGCTTGTTCGGTAATAAAATCCACCACGTCGTCAATGGTAATTCGGCCCAAAAGTCTATTTTGAATATTTACCACAGGTATAGCCTCAAGGTCATATTTTTGCATTACTTCGGCTACTTCTTCACCAGTGGCGGAGGTTTTTATGGAGATTATCTCATCAGAATAAATATCGGCAATTTTGGAGCCTTTTTTAGCCAAAATGATTTTTTTCAGTGATACTCGACCGAGTAGAATGCTATCATCATCCACCACATAAACGGAGTGAACATTTTCTACATCCTCAGCCTGCCTACGTATCTCTTCCACACATTCGGTAACGGACTGCTTTACATTTATTTTTACTAGCTCTTTTTGCATCAAGCCACCTGCACAATCGTCGTCATAATGAATTAAATCGAGAATAAATCGTGCCTGCTCACGGTCTTTTAGGAGGGCAATTATTTCTTCACGAATCACCAATGGCTGCTCGTTCAAAATATCCGCTGCATCATCTGAATCGATGATATTCACATATTCAGCGATTTCTTTGGAGGTAAAGTTTTTGAGAAGTTTTTTGCGCTCAGGAACTCCTAAATTACTGATAATTTCAGCACTCGTTTCCGTATCAAGTAATCCAACAATATAATGACATTCAGGGCCATCCAGCTCGTCCAAAACTGAGGTAATATCAGCGGGGAACAAATCAGATAATAAATTCTTAATTTCTGAATCACTATTTTTGTCAATTTTTTCTTTTAGATTTTCAACGAATTCTTTGGTAAGTTCAAAAGCTTCGTGCTGGATAGGAGTAGTTTCCATTTTAAAAAACTTGAGGTTTTGGTTCAAAAAACGATAGAGAATGAACCGATGGAAATTTCATTTAAAATTTATCAAAAATAAGGAAAAAAGCTCAAATTATTGGCATTTCGGTAATTTAATCGGCGCTATATATTTCATTAGAATACCGATTTTTTCGAGTTGAGGAGAATAATGATTTTGCATAAACAATCGCATTTGTTATAACTTATCTTTTGATGCATCGGCCATTTTTGTCAATACCACAAAATCGGCAACCGACAATTGTTCAGCTCTTTTGTCAAGCAGTTCATTGTCAGGTAATTGTAATGCTCGCAATGCATTTCTTAATGTTTTTCGGCGTTGATTAAAGCCCATTTTCACGACTGAAAAAAACAATTTTTCATCACAGTCTAATGAGGTTACTGTATTCCTCGTCAATCGAATGATTCCAGAATTAACTTTAGGTGGAGGAATAAATGCCTCAGGACCCACAGAAAAGCAGTATTCAATGTCATAAAATGCCTGAAGCAAAACACTCAAAATTCCATAGTCTTTTTTGCCAGGACCAGAAGCAATTCTTACCGCCACTTCTTTTTGTAACATGCAAACCACTTCGTTCACCAAGTGCTTATTTTCCAGCACTTTAAAAAATATTTGGGAAGAAATATTATAGGGAAAATTGCCGATGATTCCGAATTTTTTGTCTGAAAAGAGCTTACTCAAATCCAACTTTAAAAAATCGGCGGAAAGAATATTTTCAGAAGGGAGATTTTTGAAATGTAGTTTTAAGTAATCCACCGACTCACGATCCAATTCTACCACTGTGGTCTGGATATCAGTACGCTGCATCAAATATTGTGTGAGTACACCCATGCCAGGGCCAATTTCAAGTGCATTTTCATAGCCCCCAAATGCGGTTAGGCTCTCTACAATTTTTTGTGCAGCATCTAAATCTTTTAAAAAATGTTGCCCTAAACTTTTTTTTGCCCTAACCTTCATCGATTGAATTTAACATTTTTTTTTAGTTGTGATAATGCCAATATTTTTCCTATTATTTTGGATTAGCTGTTTTTAATGAATAATTTTAATAATAATGGAAATTTGATATCGCATTCATTAAGAATGGTCAAATTTACGTCGATTTAAACTAAAATATACAACAATGCGTTGGTCGCATAAAAATAAAGAGGAGTTATTATCAGAAATTAAACATCTGAAAAAAGAGCTGGAAGTTATTGAGAATCTGCCATTTGACTTCGAGAAAAATGGAGCTGCTAATAAAGGCTTTAGTATTCAGAATACCCTTAATCGCCTCAATTTGATAGGAATGGTCATTCAAAAGGATGGAGCCATTGCCTTTATCAATACTTTTGCTGAGAAAACACTTGGATATACATTTGAGGAGGTAATCAATAAAAATTTCTTCGAGATTTTTGTTCCCGAAATCGAAAAATCGGCTAGATTAGAGGCTTTTGAATTAGCGTTGAAGAATGGTGGCGTTTTCGATCAAAAGGAGCGCACCTTCCTTACCAAAGCAGGTCAAATTCGTTCAGTGCAAATGAACACCACTATTTTTAGCACTGAAAGAGAGGAAATTACTGCCATGACCATCATTGGGGAGGATGTGACTGAGCGTAAAATCACCTCCGATGCCTTGAGCCGAAGTAATGCCCAGCTACAGGATTTAGTGGATAATACCAGTGACCTTATCCAGATTTTGAGTATGGATGGCCGGTTTTTATTTGTGAATCGAGCTTGGCGAGAAATTTTAGGCTTTCAATCAGACGAAGTGGCCAAACTCAATATTAGGGATATTATCCACCCTGACTTTTTGGAAGAGACCTATGAGAAATTCAACAAAATTGAAAGGGGGGAGCGTATACCTGATTTTGAAACAGTTTTTAGAAGAAAGGACGGCCGACGAATCTACCTTTCAGGATCGATAAACTGCCGATTTGAAAATGATCTGCCCGTGGCATTTCGATGTATTTTACATAACTCTACTTCAAAAGTAAGAGCCGAACGAGCCCAAAATCTTTATTATAGCATCGCCCAAGCCACTATTCAATCGGCCAATCTTGATGATTTTTACAAAAGTATTCATCAAGAATTAGGAGCATTAATTGATGTAAAAAACTTTTTTATAGCCCAATACGATCCTCAAACGAGCTTTTTGTATTTTCCTTATTATTTGGACGAATTTTTTGACAGCCGCTTGCATTTCACTAAACGTAGACTGGGTAATGGGCTCACCGAATATGCCATAGCAGCTAATAAACCCTTGATGCTTACCGATCAAGACATTCACAAGTTAGCAAAAAATAAAGAAATTTATTTATATGGTGAAGTGCCTAAAGTGATGCTTTGTGCTCCTTTAAGAATTGATAATCGGGTAACTGGAATTATCGGGGTGAAAAGTTATGAGCGACAAAACAAATATGATATTCGAGATTTGGAGCTTTTAGAATTTATTTCGGGCCAAATAGCAATAGCCATTGCTCGAAAGCAGGCAGAAGATAATTTGAGTAAACAAACGGCCAGATTAAATGCGATTTTTGACAGTAGCTCGCATATCATGTGGTCGGTAAATAAAAGATTGTTGTTGACTTCCTTCAACCAAAATTATAATGAGTTGATGCAGAAACAGTTGAACATTAGCCCACAATTAAATTTTAGTACTGAAAAGTTTGGTTTTAGGTTGGTAGGTTCTCAAAACAGAAAGATACTGGAAGAAAAATACAGAGAGGCATTTAGAGGCAAACTTAAATATTTTGAAGTGCAGCTTGATAGTGAAATTAATAACAACCTTTGGTTGGAAGTTTATTTAAATCCTATTTTACTTTCTGATGGTACCATTGAGGAGGTTTCAGGAATAGCCAGAGATATTACTGCCAAGAAAAATGCAGAATTGGCATTAAAAGAAAGTGAGGAAAAATTCAGAGATATCATCGAATCGTTTCAAGATGTTTATTGCCAAACGAATACCAAAGGGCAACTAATCATGATGAGTCCTTCGGTATTAACAAAAACGGGCTATACTCCTGAGGAGGTATTAGGCAAACATATCAACCTATTTTTCCCGAATAATCCTGTTTCGGAAAGTACCTTGGAAAGGCTTTTCGAAATTGGTGAAGTGGCAAATTTTGAAACCAGTTTAACTATAAAAACTGGGGAAGTAAAAGATTATATGTTGAATATCCGTGCGATTTATGATGAAAAAGGACAGCCTGAAGCCATCGAAGCGGTTGCTCGTGACGTATCAGACCTCAAAAAGTCTGCAAGAGAATTGTTGAAAGCGAAAGAAGATGCGGAGCGTTCATTAAAAGTGAAGGAAAGCTTCTTGGCCAATATGAGTCATGAAATCAGAACACCAATGAATGGTGTGATTGGAATGATTGACCTTTTGAATGATACCCCGCTACTTCCTGAGCAAAAGGACTATGTACAAACGATTAAAAAATCGTCACAAACTTTACTCAATATCTTGAATGATATTTTAGATCTTTCAAAAATTGAGGCGGGCAAAATGGAATTACACGAGGCGCCAATTGTTTTGAAAGAGGTTTTTGATAAATTATCCTCTCTGTTTGCTCAAGTGGCCAATCAAAAAGGAAATAAATTGGTGACCGAACTATCCCCAGAATTACCACAATTTGTGATTGCCGATGAAACTCGTTTGCTTCAAATACTTTCCAACTTGACCTCCAATGCATTGAAATTTACTGAAAATGGGCAAGTGAAAATCAAGGCTTTTGTCATCAAAAAGAACGGGAAGTTTAATCAAATAAAAGTAGAAATTACAGACTCTGGCATTGGTATTACAGAAGAAAACCTGAAGATGCTTTTCAATGCTTTTAGCCAAGTAGATAATTCCACCAAAAAATCTTATGGGGGCACAGGTCTTGGCTTGGCCATTTCAAAGGAGTTGTGTCGAATGATGAAAGGTAAAATAGGAGTTACTTCCGATTGGGGAAAAGGCAGTACTTTTTGGTTTACAGTGGAGCTTAAGCAAACTAATATCAGTCCGATTCTGGAGCGAAAGGAAAGTCAGGAGTTTGTAATTACGGGCTATTTCAAACAATATATTCCCCAAATTTTATTGGTTGATGACAACGCAGTTAACAGAAAAGTAGCTTCTGAAATATTGAAAAAGTCTGGTTGCCAGGTATTTACTGCTTCTAGCGGGAGGGAGGCGATCAAATTTGTGGAGCAATACTATCAGGCAATGAACAACCTTGATGTAGTGTTTATGGATATTCAAATGCCTGATTTGGATGGAATAGAAACTACCAAAGAATTGAGAAAATTGGGCTTAAATCTTCCGCCAATCATTGCTATGACGGCTTATTCAATGAAGGAAGACCGAGCGAGATTTATGGCAAATGGCATGGATGATTATGTGCCAAAACCTATCAGAGCACAAATATTGATCGAAAAAGTAGAAGAATGGATGACGAGGAAAGTATCAATTGCCAATGACCCATTAGAAATTGGCAAAGAGATAAAAGATGAAAGAAAAGAGATAGGAAATCAGATAACAAAAATTGAACATCGAACATCGAAAATCGAAAATCAAACGTCAAACTTCCCGATTTTTGATATGGCCGTTATCAATCAATTAAAAGAATTGGCTGGGGCCGAAATGGTAGCTTCTGTAATGGAAGAGTTTGAAATGGAAGCCACTCAACAAATTGAGAATACAAAAAAAGCTTTTGAAATAAGTGATTTTAAAACCGTCAAATCGGAATTGCATACTTTGAAAGGTAATGCTGGCACTTTGGGTTTAAGCAAGTTACATGAAGTAGTCAAATTTATTGAACTTAAAGCTAAGGTGGACGATTTTGAGTTTTTGGCTAAAGAAATACCAGTTTTAGAGGCTGAATTTGAGGTGTTTAAGAGGGAGTATAAAGGTTTGGTAAGTACTTTTAATTAAGTTTTCATGGAAAAAGTGTTTAAATCGAAAGTTGATATTTCGTTCACAATTTTGACAACTTTACCTTTGTTGATTTGTTTAATAATCGGTTTTAATCAAAATGAGTTGTCAAGTGCAATTACGAGCATTGCAGTATGCCTAATTGCTTTGGCGTTTTTTGTTCATTTATATTTTAGCACATTTTATACAATCATAAACAATAAACTTTTAGTGAAAAGTAGCTTTTTATTGAATTATTCTATTGATATTCAGTCAATTAAGAAAATAGAAAAATCAGATAGTTGGGAAAAAGCCCCAGCACTTTCATTAGATCGATTGGAAATAAAATATAATGAAGAGCCAGCTGTCCGATATGATTTTTATGATTCCGTAATTATTTCGCCAGAAAATAAGGAAGAATTTATTGAGGATTTGCTAAAAATCAATCCACAGATAGAGGTTGTGTAAATGTGTTTACACTTTATTATTTTGCAAAAACCATCGTAATAATTGTGGATTTTGC
>JAZKGO010000068.1:39843-53288 GCA_040385875.1 Bacteroidota bacterium | reverse complement strand
CATCCTGAGCCGAGTCTCCCCCTTTTCGGGGACTCGGCGTGTTCAAGTAAATGAGAGGAAGTAAAACCCATCTTTATATTCTATTTTTGTTTTTCTACCCATTTTCTCCTCTTTTTGGCTTTATGGTTGCTTTAATGTTTCCGCTCTGAATGTCGCCGTGTCCCCTAAAAAACGGGAAACTCGGCTCGGGAGGGCTTCAAAAACTACTTCGAAGCATAAAAGCTGTTTTATTGCTTCAGGATTTTGATTAATTCGTTTATTTATCGCTATGCCAGCTAGGTTAAAACCCATGTTAATTTTGATAAGCGTCGTAAATAGATTTTATTTCTGAAAGTAAACCCTCAAATAACTCAGGTGCTTGATCTAAATATTGCTCCAAATATTCTTTAACATTAAAATATTCGGCATCTCCAATTTCTTTACTTATTAAATAGCCTAATGCAATTTTTCTAAGATTATGATCATTGCCATAATTATAAAACATCTTGCCTAAATCTTCCATTTTCAAATCTTTACTATCCTCATACACTTTTTCCAGACTGTCATATTTTTCAAAAAAAGGCAAAGCAATTTCATAAAATACTTTTTTTACCACATCTGCAAATAGTTTCAAATCATCTGCTTCATAAATTTCAAAGTCTTTTTTGCCATTATAGTCATTTCCCTCGGAATAAAGTTGGTCAATAACAAGGTCTTTATCATAACCAATACCGATTGAACATGTTGAATCATCACTAGGGTGAAATTTTGAAACAATTTCTTCAAGTTTGTTAAATCTTAAATTTATGTTCGGACTATATGGTTTGTAAAATAAATATTTTGCGTATCCAATAGTTATTTTATAAAATCCTAAACTTGAATGTTTTAAAAATACTATACCATCCGATAAACTTCTTTGTTTCTGAAAAAGAAATCCTTCATCATTTAAAAAAGTAAGGTTATTTCGAATAGCATCAATAAATTGTTTTCGGCTTAAACTTGTTTCTTTTAGATAACTCATAGTTGAAAAATGTTTTGAATAAAATCACCATTTCCATCACTATGTATTTTAAACATTTTTGTGATTTTAATATCGCCTGGGAGCTTTATTTGGCTATTTGTTGGACTTGTAATACTTAATTTTTCTCTAGACCTAATTGTAAAATTACTATTAGGTTGTGTGGTAATTTTAGTTAGTGCATTATCTTGGTTGGTTGTTAGGCTAGTACCTTGGCTTAGCTTTGTTTCTAATACTTTAACATCATTAAAATTAAGTGTATTTCCAACTTTAGGGACTACCACAAAATCAGCTACAAAATACTCGCCGTTTATATTTATTTGGCATCCTGAGCCGAGTCTCCCCCTTTTCGGGGACTCGGCGTGTTCAAGTAAATGAGAGGAATTATAACCCATCTTTATATTCTATTTTTGTTTTTCTACTCATTTTCTTCTCTTCTTGGCTTTATGGTTCCTTCAATGTTTCCGCTCTGAATGTCGTCGAGTCCCCTGAAAAACGGGAGACTCGGCTCGAGAGGGCTTGCATAAAACCCAATATTGGTGCTGGTGTAGTTATTCCGTTACCCAATGAAAGCCGTTCTTTGTCAGTCGGAAATCTTTTATTTCAACAGATCGTTTTTTAGCTTTGATGGAAACGGAATTATGGTCAATTGTTCCATTTAACATTAGCGTAGAGGAATCGGCTAACGTAAATTGAAACTTGCTCATAACCTTCCGTGCGATCAATATTGAATCCATCCCCACATTTGTACTTTCACTAAAACCATACTCATTGAATATCTCCTGCTCATTTGCAGATAAATGTTTTCGGTTCCTGTATACCAGAAGTTCTCTATTATCCACTGACACAAACATATAAGCAACACTATCGCCCCGAAGACGGATTCGCCCCCTTGAACCGTCTATTATTATTTGGTTCCACCGTTGTGGGCTTCCATCTAATAAAGTGTCTTTATTAACAACAAAACTCTTAACGTCAAAGATTCCTGATATTTCGGATTGGGACTTGCTTTTTTCCTTGTTATTCGTTTTTTGCCTGCTCACGAAATAGTCTTTGACCGAAAAAATTATGAAATAACCTATCAGCAAAAGTTTTAGTGCTGATTTTGAAATGTTCATCCACCTTTTTTTAAACACCGGAGCTTGTATAACCGGAAGTGAGGTTGTTTGATTGGTAAAGAAAAATTTGAACAACCTATTTAAATGAGGAATCAGAAGAGTCAAAGTCATTACAAACAAAGCCATTGGGTACATTTTCGCATGTACATCATAATTGAAATTTACCGCCATTACATTTGCAAGAGTAACCATAGTGAGGATTGCTCCAAAAGTCATTGTTCGGCGGAATAGCAGGAGCAATGCAGCACTTTCAGCAATACCCATAAAAATATTGTAGCCATAAGAATACCCAAAAAAAGCCCAGGCCAAGCTCATTGGGGACAAATTTCCAACAGGCTCAGTCAGTGTATAAAGCCCAAGATCAGGAAATTGCATTTTAAAAAATTTCTCTAGGGCAAAAAGGAATAACGTGAACGCCAGATAATAACGAATAATCGTAGTCAGCCAATAATAAAGCGTTTCATAGTTTGTACGTTTTCTGTCCAATGCACTCCAGATAATTGTACCCAATATCGCAACCATTGCAAAAATGAAATAAAGCAAATAGATGTATGTTCTATCGTTATGCTGTGCGTCATAAGGGGATATTATAGTGTACGAAACATGGAATATGTACTTTCCTGTCCATGCAATGATTACATCTAAAAATTTAGCGAGTCCTCCCTCGTAGTAGAAATAGGACAGAATAGGATTAACAGACCAGTCTAGTAAAACGATAAACAGAATGAAAAAAATAAATGCAAAACGAAATACAATCTTTCTAAAAATATTCCAGCGTAAAGTTTCAGTGGATAAATTTCCCATATCAGATGTCTATAGTTATAAGTTTCACTAGTTGTTTGCTCGGACGTTTACACTTGCACCCAACTCATGTATTTACGAAATAGGTTACTATAACTCATTGAAATAGAATGATTAAACTCTCTTAAATCAAATAAAACTGTTCTTGATTTTAGAAAGCTGATTCCTTACCAAACCGTAATCCTTTCCTTTGCGGGTTTATACATTTTATCGCCTGGCTGCACGTTAAATGCTTTATAAAAAGGGGTGAAGTTCATCAGTGGTCCGTTCACTCGCCATCTTGGCGGTGAGTGTGGATTTGTGTTTACATAGGTGCGCATATACGCATCGGTAGTTTTCACCCGCCATATTCTGGCAATCGAGATAAAGAAACGCTGGTCGGGTGTAAAGCCATCCAGTTTTGTGGTGTCTTTTCCCTGCTCTGTCATTTTAAAGGCGTCGTAAGCAATGGCCACACCAGCAATGTCTGCGGTGTTTTCACCCACTGTTAGGGCGCCCTTTATAGGTATCGAATCAAGTACGGTAAACAAATTGTATTGATCAATCACTTGTTGTGTTTTCGCTTTGAATTTTTCATAGTCAGTTTTTGTCCACCAGTCTGTCACGTTGCCTACTTTATCATATTGCGCTCCTTGGTCGTCAAAAGAGTGGGTGATTTCATGCCCAATCACCATGCCAATACCACCATAGTTCAAAGCGTCATCCGCATACACATCAAAATAAGGCGATTGTAATATGCCGGCTGGGAAAACGATTTCATTCAGCGGAGGATTGTTATAAGCTGTAACAGTCGGCGGAGTCGTGAACCATTCGGTTCTATCAACAGGCTGGCCCACTTTAGCGAGGCTATAATTGTAATCATTTTTATTGGCCGACAAGCGGTTTTCAAAATAAGCGTCTCTTTTCACTACCACATTGGAGTAATCTCTCCATTTATCAGGGTAACCAATTTTCTCAGTAAAGGCATACAGCTTTTCTTTGGCTTTTGCCTTAGTCGAATCACTCATCCAATCGAGTTGATTAATACGTGCTTCAAATGCTTTTTTCAGATTGTCTACCAACACTCCCATACGTTTCTTTGCCTCTTCGGGGAAATATTTTTTTACATATAACTGCGCCAGTGCATGACCGAGGGAGCGATCCACCGCTTGCGTCATTTCTTCGGCACGTGGTTTCTTCACAGCTTGCCCTGTCAAAATTTTTGTGTATTCGAAAGACGCATCCACAAAAGGTTGGCTCAAGAAATTGGAATAGGTGCTCAACGCATTGGCTTTTAAATAAACTTTCCAATTATTGAGGGGAACCGATTTCAACATAGCATTGAGCTTGTCATAATAGGCAGGTTGTCCCACGTTCACGGAATCAACCTTTGCCCCGAGGTCGTTTAAAAGCTTTGCCCAGTTTAGGTTAGGATGTTTTATTGAAAGTGCCTTTACCGCTAGCTTATTGTAGTTAGCCTTTACATCTCTGAGTTCTATATTTGTTCTGTGGGCGGTGGCCAGTTGTTTTTCAATTTCATATGTAATGCTTGTATTCTTGGCTGCAGTAGCAGCATCAGAGCCTGCTAATTCAAACAAGGTAGTGAGGTATTTTTTATAAGCATTTTGAATAGCGAGTGTTGGTGCATCTGTCTTGAAATAATAATCTCTTTCTGGCAAGCCAATGCCTGTTTGGTACAATTGAACAATATTAATGGTGCTGTGCTTGTCATCTGGGCCCACATTAAAACCAATAAGTGATCCATTTCCCATTTTTTGTTCTTCCACCACCAAGGTCAACAAAGATGGCAGGTTAATCACGGCATCAATGCGTGCCAGCAGGGGCTTGATTGGTTCATAACCCCGTTTGTTAATGGCTGTGGTGTCCATTCCTGATGCATAAAAATCCCCTACTTTTTGTTCGATGCTGCCTGTAGGATTATTACTTCCTGAAACACTGTCCAAGATGGCCTGCAATCGGATGCGCTGCGGATAATTCAAAAATGAATAAGAACCTACTCCTGATTGACTGGCTGGTATCTCTGCACTATCATACCAAATGCTGTTGGCGTAGGCAAAAAAATCATCTCCAGGTTTTTTGGAGGCGTCAATTCCAGAGATGACCACCCGTTTTGTATCCGAATCAGAAGCTTGATTGCAGGCTGCCAACAATAGCACCAGAGAGAGGTAAAATAGTTTTTTCATGTGTATATAATTGTTTTTTTAAAAGGTCTTATGGAAATCCTGACGAAAGTCGGATTCGACGAAGTCAATCATAAATTATACATAACCCTGGATGCTTACAATTAGGTTTATAGCGATTTCATCTTTTGAAATTAACCATTTTAAAATTAATAAAAGAATTTATCCTAAATGGGTTAATGCGTATTGATTTGAAAATTGGTCTTAATAACTCTACTAATAGTTTTAATTAGAGAAAGTAGATTGTCTAATTAACAATTTTGAATTTAAAACTGTATTTTCCTTCAAAAAATTATGGCCTTTTTTTCAATAATCTTAAACAAAATAGAGGCAGTTTCACCGCCGATCTCAAATGCTGGTTGTGTGAAATGTCCGCTACTTATATATTGCTGTAAATCGACTGCACCTTTATTATTCTGATTTTAAAAATTCATTATATTTACTCAAAACAGAAAGTGCTTAGGTTATTAAACTCAAAACCGTTAATGTTCTAAAAACGATACAGAGACTATTTTTGTAAAAAAAGAATGATTTGCTACTATCATTATAAATTTTGCTTCTTTTCTATTCTGAGATATATTCTGGTTTCCCTTTTATAGCTTGCTATCTTTGGTGGTCGATTTCCTTTTCTTCTTTGAAGCCCTACTTGCAAGGTTCTTCTTATCACTATCCCCTTTTACAACTATCTGTACTAAACAGCTTATTAGTGTTTTGCAAATGAGATTGAAAAAGTTTTTATTAGTTATCCGCTTTTCTTTGATATTAATTGCCTTTCTTTCATTTTCATCGGGGAGATTGTCATTATGTACAAATAAGTTGGCAAGCATGCTAATACCTCCCCTTTTTTTTATCTCACCCTCGTCATTTTTCAATACAGAAAGCTTAAGATTACTATACAAAAATTTCAAGTTGCCAAATGCCTTATAATCGTACCCTTCAATATGGTAAACGAGTTTATTAAGTATAAAAGATTCAGCCCTAACCTGGGCAAGTGAATACAATGAAGGATTAATATGCCTTGCGGAAAGTGAATTGAGTGTCGCATCCGTAATAAAATGACCATTTTTGGCGGCCAAATCGAATTGAAATAAGGCAGTCATCTGGTTGACACCCATAAAATTGGCATTTAATCGAGCTTTACACCAGCTATTTGACGCTATTTTACTTAAATTATTAGTAATGTTATCCAATGGTCCGTTTATTCTAGTAAATCTAAAGTAACTCATTCTCCCAGTTTTAGGGTGCTTTTCAGAATAGGTAAAGGCACCATTACTGATTACCAAGCTATCGATATTAATTTGTATTTTGGCATTCAACAATATTTGGTGTGGGTATTTGAACATTTTACTGACTAGACTTGGGCCAGCCGTTCGGTCTTTGAAAATGAGTATATTGGGGTTATTTATTCTTATTTTTTTAGCAATCAAATTATTATCGGTAAATAACTCGCTTGCTTTAAAATTCTCAAATTCCACTTTGGGTATCGTAATGGTAAGCCGATTATCCTCATGCCCTATTTTTTTGTTAAATTCGGCTTGGGAAATGGATGGGCGCATCTTAAAGGTATCTAAAATGAACATCCGTTTTTTGAAGTCAAACAAGGTTTTTGATATAGAAAATTCATGTGTACCGTCTGTACTTTTCATTTTAAATTTATTAAAACCCAATTGAATATTGCCAGCATAAAGTATACGGGTAGTATCATTATGGCTCAGACTATCCACATAAATATCATCAATTTTAATGCTAGTTTTTTCAAAACGCCAGCTATCTTTTTGTTGGGTTTCTTGTTGCAGCGTCCGAAAAGTAATATCAGCATCCTTCAACCCAATATGACTGATTTTGATGCTTTGAATTTCTTTTTTAATATACTCATATAATGTTTTAGAGGGTTGAGTGGTGACGCTATCGTTTTTTTGTTGTTGTAAGCGAATCACCGCCCCAGACATTACGATATCATCCACCTCTATATTATTGTGGCGCCATAAGTTTAAGGCATCAAGCCCAGTAAGTTTTGCATCATTTATTTTGATTGTTGCAATTAGTTTTGGTAGTAAATTCAATTTTTTTAGTTCAAAATATCGGACGCTATCCACTTCTATTTTAAAGCCTTTTAGCTCAACTGTACGGCCACCTTTGCCAATTGTATAATCTGATAAAGAGAATTTGTATAAATTATTGGAGCCTTCCACAACTAATACTTGGAGGTTTTTCTTGATAATCGGCTTTAGAAAAGTATTGAGACTAGAAGCAACAATACCAACTAAAATGAGAACAATTAGCATTGGAATACCAATTATAAGGGGCCATTTCCACTTACTAGATTGTTTTATTGATTTCAATTCCATTTTTGAATGTAAAGTAAAATATTCATGAAAGTAGTAAATGATTTATGGTTAATTATACTAGATTTTTGACTTATAATTGGAATTTCCCATTCAAACATTCAGCTAAGAATTCTTGCTCGACCCAATTCTGAACAAATCATTTTCCAGATTCTTGATGCGTTATGAATTTTTGGTCACGATAGTTTTGAAAGCTTATATTATTACCAATCAAATGATTGAGTAGTAGCTTCTTTTTAAATTGATTGAGTATAAAATTATTTGCAAATTTGGTGGGGTATAACTCTTTTGCAGTTTTGATAAGTAAGCGAATTAAAGTCATGCAATATATACTTGTATGGGCGAGCTTACTGAAGAAATTCTTTAAGTCTTGTTCTTGGCTTTCTTCACCCGCATTCTCATAACCTTCTATGCCATCGTTATTTGTTCGCACGAGTATGTTTAACACTTCGAATGACTTTTCATTATCCATTTTGTTTTTTTGTTACTTTAATTTTTTTTTTAAAATTGAGAAACTGCTAAATGCTTAAAAATTTTGAAGCAGGTTTATTTACACTCTTTTAGTTCGCCTTCAAATAACTGCATTAATGGTGAGGATTGCATTGTTTTTGCTTGTTAAGTTTTCAGGATATTAGTTTTTTTAATCATTAAATTACTGTTTACTCTACTTTCGCTTTTTACTAAGCTTAAATAATAGTTGTGATATTTTACAGTTTAACATCCTTCTAATCAAGCGTTTGACAATTCCAAGACTTACACGGAGTTTCTACTTACAGGCTGAATAATCATGAATTAATTGGGTTTTGATACCCTAATTCTTTTACGAAATGGAACATAAATTTTTTATTTAATTGTTACAAAGGTCGACAGTTTGGCTAGCGAATCTGTTATAAAATTATTTTAATAACTTATATGATTATCACAATGTGATTTTATCAGAAAATGAAATTTTGAATTTCAAACAAAATATATTTAATTCTAGAATTTGTTAGGAGGCACTATTCTATTTAAATACTCAAAAAACGCATGACATAGTGGCCTCATAATGAAAGTTTAAAAATTTAACAAGATATTTAGAAAAATCATAGATTCTCCAATTTTACAATTAGTCAAGATAGCTAAGCTGAATCAAAAAATGATCTAAAATAGGCGTTTAAGGAATAAAACCAAATTAGGGTTCAATTGCCAGAGCCAATGGAATGGACATCAAAAAAATATTTAATCAAAAAACCAAATTCAATTCAATAAATTTCTCTATTTTTGAGATTCGGCTGTACGATTTTTCCAAAAAAATAATCTAATCTGTTTCTCTTTTGAATGAAAGTTTACCCCAATGCTCCTTTTGAGATTATTTATTCGATGTACGAGCATCAATATTTGGGGTATCTATTTGAGCCATTTGTAGTACAGCTCAATGCAAAAGGCGACCTCACCCTTCAAACCCAAAATATCTGGTCAAAAAATGCAAAAGAGTTTTCATCAGGCCTAAATGATGTAGATTTTCAATTGATTAAATGGATGGATGCCATTCAACAAGAAGTAGTAGCCAAAAAATTTAGCCAGAAAAAAACAAAATCTGACGACTTTTTTTTGAAAGTTTATGACACCGAAAAGGGAGATAAATTGATTCAGGAATCTATTGGCGACTATTTAGTGAATCTTAAATCACAAATCCTGAAAAATCTTCTCAAAAACAAAAGACTATTTGTGATGAGTCAAGATGGTGACCCAATTCGTACCGAAATTGAAATACTGCCAAAAGCAGCCTCCACATTATTTCATTTTATGCGAAATGAGGAAAATACCCATTACTTCCCAACCATCAAATATGAGGGTCAAAAGGTGGATTTTCAATATAAAAATGCCTTGATAATTAATGATGAGCCCGCATGGATGTTACTCGAAAACAAATTATATCATTTTGAGCACGAAGTAGATGGCAAAAAATTAAAACCCTTTCTGCATAAAAAATTTATTCTCGTTCCCAAAAACATCGAGGAAAGTTATTATCAAAAGTTTGTAATGCCATTAATTACTATGTTTGATGTCCATGCCAAAGGATTTGAAATCAAAACAGAACGATTTAAACCTATCCCCATTATCAATTTGTCTGAGGTAAAAGCCTTATCAAAAGTTTCTTTTAATCTTTTTGGAGAGCCTGTCGAAGATACTGAAATAGAAAATGAAGAAAGTACCGTTTCATTTTCCTTGATGTTCCAGTATGGTAGCCAAAGTTTTAGATTTGATAGCTTTTCCTCTCAGGCCAATGTAAGTATGGATAAAAAGGAAGATTCTTACCTATTTCATAAAATAATAAGGGAGCTTTCCACTGAAAAGCATATCATAAGTTATTTAAAATCGATAGGTTTAGACCTTAAAAATGGTAGGATAAGCTTACCAAAAATTGAGGCTTTCAATTGGGTGCAAACTCACTTTCAGGCTTTGAACGAGGCGGGGATTCTCATAGAACAGAATGCAGCGGACCCTAAAAAGTATTTTATTGGCCTCTCCTCTATCGATATTTCACTTTCTGAAAATAAAGATTGGTTTGATATTTTAGCGAAAGTAAAATTCGGAGAATTTGAAATCCCATTTATCAAACTAAAAAATGTAATTCTGAGCAAAAAAAAGGAGTTTGAATTACCCAATGGAGAAATCGCAGTGATTCCAGAGATTTGGTTTACTCAGTATTCTGAATTGTTTGCATTTGCAGAAATAGAACCCGACCATGAATCATTAATATTGAAAAAGCATCATTTTCAGCTAGTACAAAGCCTTGAAAATGAGAGTCTTGCAAAAGTACTGATGTCAAGAAAGCTTGAAAAGCTATCACATTTTGAAAAGATTGAAGAGAAGCCCCTCCCCAAAAAATTCGTCGGAACCCTCCGCCCCTATCAGAAAGCAGGTTATGATTGGATGCGTTTTTTACAAGATTTCAATTTAGGTGGCTGCTTGGCTGATGATATGGGTTTGGGGAAAACAGTCCAGACTCTGGCTCTTTTACAAAGCCAAAAAGAAGCCAAAGTGGAGATTCCTTCCCTATTGGTTATGCCCACTTCATTGGTATATAATTGGGAGCTTGAAACGAAAAAATTTACACCTGACCTAAAAGTGTTGCTCTATACTGGCACTAATCGTGACAAAAATATTGATAATTTTGCAAAATACGATATCATTATTACGAGCTATGGTATTGTGCGCATCGATCTTGAATTGATTAAGAATTTCAGGTTTAATTATATCATTTTGGATGAGTCCCAATCCATCAAAAATCCAACTTCTAATATTGCAAAGGCCGTAATGCAACTGAATTCATTTCAACGATTAATTCTTACAGGTACACCACTCGAGAATTCGACTCTAGATCTCTGGACCCAGATGACATTTATCAATCCAGGCTTATTAGGCAGTCATTCTTATTTTAGAAATGAATTCTTGATTCCAATTGAAAAAAAATCAGACGATTCAAAGTTGAGAAAATTGAACCTTTTGATCAAGCCATTTATCATGCGTCGGCACAAAAGCCAAGTAGCCACGGAGTTGCCTCCAAAAGTGGAGGCTATTCATTATTGCTATATGACTGACGAGCAGGAAAAAGCTTATGAGACCGCCAAATCCTACTATCGAAACATTATTTTACAGGCTATTGATAATAAAGGAATTAACAATTCTCAAATAATACTTTTACAAGGCTTAACTAAACTACGGCAAATCGCCAATCACCCAAAAATGGTAGACGAAGCTTATGAAGGTGACAGCGGAAAAATGGAGGATATCCTTTCAAAAATTGAAACGGCTACGGATGAAGGCCATAAAGTGTTAGTATTTAGTCAATTTGTTAAACATTTAAATATTGTTAGAGAAAATCTAGACGAGAAACTAATAAAATATGCCTATTTGGATGGGAGCACATTAGACCGACAATCGCAGGTAGAATTATTCCAAAATGACAGCTCCATAAAGCTGTTCTTAATATCGCTAAAGGCAGGAGGATTGGGGCTCAACCTCACTGCAGCCGATTATGTATTTATTTTAGATCCTTGGTGGAACCCAGCTATAGAAGCTCAAGCAATCGATAGAGCTCATAGAATAGGCCAAGTAAAAACTGTTTTTACATATAAATATATTTCTAAAAATACAGTAGAGGAAAAGATTTTAGCACTTCAAAAAGGAAAACTCAAACTCGCTAATTCATTGATTAATACCGAAGAAACTTTCGTAAAGTCATTAAGTAAAGAAGATATTTTAGTATTGTTAGAATAAAAAATTAAAGAAATATTTTTCTTCAAAAAAATCAGGTAATACAGGCTTTTATTTTCAAAGAAATGAATTAGATTTGGGCGATATAGGCTTTATTTTGAGAGTGTATTTCTACTTAAAAAACTCTAAATAAAATAATTAGCAATTATTATGAAAAAAATACTTCTAACTCTACTGGTTTTCAGCTCAATTACTACAATTTTTTTTTCATTTAAAACCAAAAAGAAAAAGCGCCCAAATATAGTCTTCATCATGTCCGACGACCACGCTTATCAAGCCATTTCGGCATATGACAAGCGGCTCACCAGTACTCCAAACATTGATAGAATTGCTTCAGGAGGAATGCTTTTTAAAAATGCTTGCGTTACCAATTCAATTTGTGCTCCCTCTCGTGCAGTGATTTTGACAGGAAAGCATAGTCATATCAACGGTAAAATCGACAACTATTTTCCCTTTGATACCACCAATGTTACTTTTCCACAAATACTTCAAAAAAATGGCTACCAAACTGCAATGTTTGGCAAACTCCACTTCGGAAATAACCCTAAAGGATTTGATGAATTTCAGATTTTACCTGACCAAGGCGATTATTACAACCCCGATTTTATCACCAAAAAAGATGGTAGAAAAAGGCTCACTGGCTATGTGACAGACCTTATCACCGACATTACGCTTAACTGGCTAAAAAACGAGCGTGATGAAGATAAACCCTTCTTTTTGGCCTATTTGCATAAAGCCCCGCATCGTGAATGGCTACCTGCTGAGCGGCATTTCAAGGAATATTTGACCAAAACTTTCCCAGAGCCAGAAACTCTTTTTGACAATTATGAGGGAAGGGGAAGTGCCTCAAAACAGGCTGAAATGAACCTGCTTACACATATGAATTGGGCAGGTGATTCAAAGATTTTTCCAGCAAATATGGATAAATTGGGCATAAAAGAAAGCCATAAATATGATAAGGGAAATTATAACGCCACAATTGGTCGCATGAACCCCGAACAAAGAAAAGCTTGGGACGAAGCCTATGGGAAAATGAATGATGATTTTGTAAAAAAATTCCCTTCAATGACCGAGAAAGATAAAATGAAATGGAGGTATCAGCGGTATATGCAAGACTATTTGGGAAGTATTGCTTCGGTGGATGAAGGTGTTGGACAAGTTTTGGACTTCTTGAAAAAGAACAATTTAGAGGAAAATACAATTGTCGTTTACACCTCAGATCAAGGCTTTTATTTGGGGGAGCATGGTTGGTTTGACAAGCGATTTATTTTTGATGAATCATTTAAAACACCACTTTTGGTGAAATGGCCCGGTGTGATAAAAGCAGGTTCAAATAATAGTCAAATGGTTCAAAATCTGGACTTTGCACAGACTTTTTTAGAAGCAGCTGGCATTAAGCCACCAGGTGATATGCAAGGTGAAAGCTTAATACCCATTTTTAATGGGAAGGGCAAAAACTTTAGAGACGCCGCCTACTACCACTATTACGAATACCCAAGCGTGCATATGGTGAAACGGCATTATGGAATTGTAACAGAAAAGTACAAATTAATTCACTTTTACTATGATGTGGATGAATGGGAACTTTACGACCGTACCAACGATAAAAATGAAATGAAAAATGTGTACAACGACCCAAAATATACTAGCATAAAAGCCGATTTACATAAAAAATTAGCAGCTTTGAGAGTAAAATACAAAGACTCCGAAGCGCTCGACAAAATGTATATCGAAAAGTATAAAG
>JAZKGO010000068.1:37961-39743 GCA_040385875.1 Bacteroidota bacterium | reverse complement strand
TTTTATTGGCTTAATCTCAATCTTACTTTTAGTCATTTTCACAGCAATGCTCCCAAATGAAGATGTAGATTGGGCCGAATATTTGGGTGGTGCAGATAGAAATCACTATTCTAAGCTGACCCAAATTAATCCCGAAAATGTAAGAAAATTGCAAATTGCATGGACCTATTCCACACCAGATTCAGGACAAATGCAGGTGAATCCACTTATAATAAATGGCGTTTTGTATGGGGTTACACCTTCTGTTCAGGCATTTGCATTGGATGCTGCCACTGGCAAAGAAATTTGGCGTTTTGGTGATCCGCTCAAAAACTGGGCAAGTACGAGCCGTGGGGTAACTTATTGGCAAGAAGGTGATGATAAGCGAATTTTATATACAGCGGGGCCAAATCTTTGGGCTTTGGATGCAAAAACAGGTAAGCCAATCGAATCATTTGGCGATAAAGGCAAAACAGATTTACACACTGGTTTACCCAAAATTTCCCAAAATAAATTTGTCATTTCGAATACCCCTGGAACAATTTTCGAAGACTTAATTGTGATGCCACTTCGTCTTTCGGAAGGTGCAGATGCGGCTCCTGGTGATATTCGTGCTTTTAATGTAAAAACTGGAAAACTGGCTTGGACCTTCCATACCATCCCGTATCCTGGAGAATTTGGTTACGAAACTTTCCCAAAAGATGCCTACAAAAATACCTACACAGGTGCAGCCAACAATTGGGCAGGCATGTCGGTCGACCGCAAAAGAGGCATTATCTATGTGCCTACGGGTTCGGCGGGTTATGATTTTTATGGTGGAAATAGAAAAGGGAAAAATCTTTTTGCCAACTGCCTTCTGGCTTTAGATGCCCGTACAGGCAAGCGACTATGGCACTTTCAGACTACCCATCATGACATTTGGGATAGGGATATGCCAGCCCCGCCCAACTTGATCACCATCACTCGAAAGGCATCGGACGGTCGTAACCGAAAAATTGATGCGGTGGCACAAGTAACTAAACAAGGCTATGTATTTGTATTTGATCGAGTTACAGGTAAACCGATCTTCCCAATTAATGAAGTTCCTGTTCCAAAATCAATGATTTCTGGTGAACTACCTTGGCCCACTCAGCCGATACCAAACAAGCCAGCATCATTTGCGAGGGAAGCTAAGTCATTAACAATCAATGAAATAAGTCTTTATGCCGAAAATCGAGACGAGCTGATTAAAAATTTTAAAAAATACAAAACAGCCACTTATAGCCCAGGAAGCAAAGAAGGTACTGTAATTTTTCCTGGTTATGACGGCGGAGCCGAATGGGGTGGAGCGGCCGTAGATCCTGAAGGTATCATGTATGTAAATGCCAACGAAATGGCATGGATACAAACAATGGTAGAAACACCAAAGGCAGACGCATTGGCCAATTTATCAGCAGGTGAAAAATTGTATACTTCTTATTGCGTTGCCTGCCATGGAACTGACAGAAAAGGCAATCCAAAGTCAAATTATCCCTCCTTAATTGGTATTGAAAAAAAACGGGATAAGGCCTTTTTAACCCAAATTATTAGCAATGGAAAGGGCATGATGCCCGGCTTTACAAACATTTCTGCAACAGAAAAGCAAGCCATCGTTTCATTCCTTTTTGGTGATGAAAAGAAAGAAGTGGGAGCAGTTGTAAACAGTTCAAAACCTGTTTATTTGCCTTGGAAAAGTACTGGTTACAACAAATTTTTAGACAGCAAAGGCCTTCCCGCCATTACCCCTCCTTGGGGAACAATGAGTGCAATCAACTTAAATACAGG
>JAZKGO010000068.1:34602-37861 GCA_040385875.1 Bacteroidota bacterium | reverse complement strand
ATTCATTTCGAAACCCCCAAAGATTGAAGTCCAGAGGAGTTAAAAAAAACAAAAAACCCACAGATAAAATCCATGGGTTTCGATACTACAGGTATTAATTGTTGGTTGTTATCTTTGGGAGTTTGAGCGTTTTATTAGTTTGTTAGTTTGGAAGTTTTCTAATTGTCCTTCAAAACTCATCACTTATATCTCATAACTCATCACTATATTTTAAAAATCTTCATCCAAAGCAAACTTAGCTCCTTCTTTTTCGGTCATTATTCCAGCTTTTTGGTATTCAGCTACACGTTTTTCAAAGAAATTGGTTTTGCCCTGAAGGGAAATCAATTCCATGAAATCGAATGGATTGGTAGCGTTAAACTGCTTTTCCAACCCTAATTCAAGAAGCAATCGATCTGCCACAAATTCAATATATTGGCTCATCAAGCCAGCATTCATGCCTATTAACGAAACAGGCAATGCATCCGTCACAAACTCTTGCTCAATTTTTACAGCGTCTAAGATTATATCATACACCTGTTGTGGATCCAACTGATTTTTAATGTGATCGGTATAAAGCAAACAAGCAAAGTCACAATGCAGGCCCTCGTCACGAGAAATCAATTCATTTGAGAAGGTAAGGCCTGGCATTAAACTTCTTTTTCTTAACCAAAATATAGAGCAAAAAGAGCCAGAAAAGAAGATGCCCTCCACGGCTGCAAAAGCGATTAATCTTTCAGCAAAATTTCCATTTTCAATCCACTTCAATGCCCATTCTGCTTTCTTTTTTACACATGGAATGGTATCTATTGCACGCAACATTTTATCCTTTTCGGTAGGATCTTTGATATAAGTATCAATTAAAAGAGAATACGTTTCACTATGAATATTTTCCATCATAATTTGGAAGCCATAAAAGCATTTAGCTTCTGCGTATTGTACTTCCGAAAGAAAATTTTGCGCTAGATTTTCATTTACAATACCGTCAGAGGCGGCAAAAAAGGCCAAAACATGGGAAATAAAATGTCGCTCGCCATCATTGAGTTTTTTCCAATCTACATCGTCTTGCGAAAGATCAATCTCTTCGGCAGTCCAAAAAGATGCCTCTGCTTGTTTATAGAAGCGCCAAATATCGTCATGCTTGATAGGAAAAAGTACAAACCGGTTAGGGTCTTCAATTAGTAAAGGTTCAGCTTGAACTTGCGACATGCGATTATTTTATAATTAAGAATTTAAAAGTAAAAATCAAATTTCAAATAGGAAAAAGGCCTAAATTTTTTACCAAAATTAATTATTATTTAGCTCAAATTTTTACAAAATTTTATGTTTTGCAAATAAATTTATTAATTCGCTAATAGTCAATTAGATAAATAATCTTCAAGAAAAAAATGGTTTGATAATTTCAGACCGACCGTTCCACGAAAGGGTGGGGTTTCTTAGAATTGAATGAAAAGTTAACGTTTTAATTTTGTTTTTGCAAATATTTAACCAAAAAAAATATTCAATTTAATAATCTTAATAAGGCAGTTAATTATCTTAATAAGACCGTTTATTCCAAAATTTTCCAACGATAAACTCCAATTTTGGTCAGAAAATAAAGAATAGAAACTCTCATGACACCCAATCCATATTTCAAACTTCTCTGAAAATTGATCGAAGAAGCTTCCTCAAAATATTTGGTGGGGCAGGTAATTTCAGCAATTTCAAATTGATGATAAAATATCTGTGCGATTACCTCATTATCAAAAATAAAGTCATCGTTACACAAGTTGAAATTTATCTTTTGCAATACCTCTTTAGAATAGGCCCGATAGCCGGTATGATATTCTGAAAGTTTTTGGTTCATCATTATATTTTGAAACAAGGTTAAAAACCTATTAGCCACAAATTTATAATAGGGCATACCGCCATTAATGGCACCGTTCCCTAATATCCTTGAGCCAAATACAACAGGGTAAAGGCCATTCCCGATAATAGAAACGAAGGCAGGCAAAAGCAATGGAGTATATTGATAGTCAGGATGTAACATTACGATAATATCGCCACCGAGTTCGAGGGCTTTGGTATAACAGGTTTTTTGATTACCCCCATACCCTCTATTTCTATCATGTTTAATGATATGCTTTATTCCTAATTTTTTAGCCACTTCAATGGTATCATCTGTACTATTATCATCCACCAAAACCACTTCATCCACGAGGTCAAATGGAATTTCGTGATAAGTTTTTTCAAGTGTTAAGCTTGCCAAATAAGCTGGCATCACCACAATAACTTTTTTGTTATGGTACATACAAATAAATCTTCCTTGGTATTGCTCCGCAAAAATCGACTTTTTTAATTAATTTATATTGAATTAAAATTAATTTTAGATTTTTTATTTTAAATTGAGATGAAATTCTATGATAGAAAAACATATAAATAAATTAACAATGGAAAATGCTCTTAATCGAAGAAGTTTATTAAAAAAAGTAACTGCTACAGCGGCCGTTGCTTTGTCAGGTGCAGGCTTTTCAGAAAGCATGGGGGCTATTGAAGAGGCGGGCGGTGTAGACTTGAAAGGAAGGATAAATCATTCTGCCTGTCGTTGGTGTTACAGCACTGTTCCTTTCGAAGAGTTGGTGAAAACAGCCAAAAGTTATGGGATGGGATCCATTGAACTTACTGGGCCAACCGAATGGGAAGTTTTGAAAAAATATGGACTTACCTCAGCAATGGGTTGGCCTGAAAAATGGCCTGATGGCATGGGCCTTACCAATTGTTTCAACAATCTCAAAAACCATGATACTTTAGTGGCATTGTATGAAGATTTAATCCCAAAAGCCGCTGCTGCGGGGGTGAAAAACCTTATTACCTTTTCAGGAAATAAAAATGGTCTCAGTGATGAACAAGGTCTTTTGAATTGCAAAAAAGGATTGCAAAGAATCATGAAAACGGCCGAGAAGCATGACGTTACTATTTCTATAGAGCTGTTGAATTCAAGGGTGGATCATAAAGACTATCAATGCGATAATACTGAGTGGGGTGCGGTGCTTTGTGAAATGGTGGGGTCAGATAAATTTAAGTTGCTTTATGACATCTATCATATGCAAATAATGGAAGGCGACATAATTGCAACCATCAAACGTAATCAACAATATATCAGTCATTACCATACGGGTGGCGTACCTGGTCGCCATGAAATAAACGACAGTCAAGAAATCAACTACCCAGCAGTGATGAAAGCAATATTAGCAACTGGTTACAAAGGCTTTGTGGGTCAAGAGTTTGTGCCTACTTGGCC
>JAZKGO010000068.1:31621-34502 GCA_040385875.1 Bacteroidota bacterium | reverse complement strand
TTAAAATAAAATGGAAAATACTTTGAATCGCCGCAATATGCTCAAAAAGGCAACCGCTGCGACAACCATTGCGCTAACCTCTGCCTCATTCAACGAAAGTATGGGAGCTATTGAAATCGCTGGTGGTACCGAATTGAAAGGTCGGATAAACCATTCGGCCTGCAGATGGTGTTATAGCACCATTCCTTTTGAAGAATTGGTGAAAACTGCCCAATCATATGGCATGGCTTCAATAGAGCTTACCGGCCCAGGTGAATGGGAAATGTTAAAAAAATATGGCCTAACCTCGGCCATGGGGCAGCCAGATAAATGGCCAGATGGTTTGGGACTTCCCAATTGCTTTAATAATGTAAAAAACCATGATGCATTGGTGACTTTGTATGAAGATCTCATTCCAAAAGCAGCGGCCGCTGGGGTGAAAAATTTAATCACTTTTTCAGGAAATAAAAATGGATTAAGTGATGAGCAAGGCCTAATCAATTGCAAAAAAGGCTTGCAACGAATTATGAAAACTGCTGAAAAATATGATGTAACCATTTCAATGGAACTGTTAAATTCCAAAGTAAATCATAAGGATTATCAATGCGATAATACCGAATGGGGTGCGGTTTTATGTGAAATGGTGGGGTCTAATAAGTTCAAATTACTCTATGATATTTATCATATGCAAATCATGGAGGGTGATGTAATTGCCACCATTAAGCGAAATAAAGACTATATCAGTCATTACCATACCGGTGGTGTGCCTGGTCGTAATGAAATTGATGAAACACAGGAGCTTTACTATCCCGCCATTATGAAAGCTATTTTGGCAACTGGCTACAAAGGTTTTATCGGTCAGGAGTTTATCCCTGCTCAGCCAGATAAATTGGCCTCATTAAAGCAAGGTATTTTAATTTGTGATGTGTAGATTTTAGAATTGGCAACTGCCAAAAAAAGAATTTTATGAAGCTTTTTATAGTTGCCAACTTTGTGAAAGTTGGCAACTTTTTTTGTATTATACCTCAAAAATTATCAGACCATTTATAAGCTTCGATTAATTTCAATTCACCCTCAGCTGCTGGGAATGCATTGCCGTGTTCCATCCCCATTACGCCACGATAACCTTTATCATAAAGGTGTTTAAATATATTTTTATAATTTATTTCACCTGAAGTTGGCTCTTTACGGCCCGGGTTGTCACCTATTTGTACATAGGCAATTTCTGACCAATAAGCATCGATATTTTTAATCAGATTTCCCTCATTTCGCTGCATATGATAAATATCAAATAATATTTTGCACGCTGGGCTATTTACGGCTTTGCAAATTTCATACGATTGATCCGAATGTCTCAAAAACAGGTCAGGATTATCGCTTAATGGTTCCATTACCATCACTAAGCCGTGCGGTTCCATAATTTCTGCCCCTCTTCTGAAAGCCTCCACCACATTGGCGGTTTGCAACCCCATCGATTTTGTACGATCGAAATAGCCTGGCACAATCGTCATCCACTTTGCATTTACTCTTTTGGCCAACTCAACCGATTTTTTGCAAGTAGCCACAAAAACATCTAAAAACTCCTTTTTACCAGTAGTTAATGAAACCTTCCAGTTTTCACCTCCGTCAATTACAAACACGCCCATTGTCATTCCCAATCGTTTCAATGTATCACCAATTAATTGTTGGTCAGCTGCGGAGCGATTCAGCATTCCATTGTCTTCCAATCCACGAAAGCCTTGTGCAGCCATAAATTCGAGTTGCTTCACTAGGTCTTTTCCAGCGCTATTTTCAAACATTCCAAAATGAGGAGCATATATATGCTTAAATGGATGAACTGTATTGGCTGAGGCTTCAAATGATTGAGCCACTGCAGACAGGCCAGCAGTTGCGGCCATTAGGTTTTTTCCGAAAATTCTTCGATTCATTTTATTATAGGTATTTTAGAAGATTTATTTTAAGCTTTTCATGTACTCAGCCAAATCCACAAGTTCTTGGGTAGTCATTGACTCCTGAAGTCCTGAAGGCATTATTGAACCCTCAATTTGAACTTTTGATTTGATATTACTGGTTTTTATATTTTGAGAAACCCCACCTGGCATCTTGAGCATAATATCAGTTTCCGTTTTACTAGCAATGATTCCAGATAACTGGCTACCATCTTTCAAAGTAATATTCCAACCTTCATAGCCAAAACTAATGCCTAAATCAGGATGGATAATCGAGGTGAAAATGGCCTCCTTGGTAAGTTTTGAGCCTATTTGGGATAAATTTGGTCCAAAATCAGTGCCCATTCCATTTGCCTGATGGCATACCTGACAATAGTTTTTATACACCTCTACTCCATTCGATTGATTGGCTTTTATTTTAGTAAGTTCAATAATTGAGGGTAAAGCTTTGCCGTCACTTGCTTTAGCTACGCCCAAATATTTTCTGGCTTCGTCTCTCACTGCTTTCTTCCAAGAGCCTGCCACAGATTCAACCGCCGCTGGAATAAACTGTTTAGGTATTTTGTTAGCACGCAAATAATCAAACACCAAATTCTCGCCTTGCCCAGTATTTCCTAAGTATTTGAATGCAGTTTTTCTGATTTTTTCGGACTGCTTTGCATTGAACGCCACCTCGTTAATCATTGATACAGATTCTTTTGAACCCACATAACGCAATGATTTTAAAGTATTTAACCGTGATTCCTCATTCAAAGTATTCAATGCTTTTATCACCACAGATTGGCCACCCAATTTCAATAGTGATCTGGTTGACAGCATACTTTCACCTGGGCCGGTCATGGTAATCATCATTTTATACAGCTTCTCTTTTTGGTCTGCCATCTCAAATTTATCGACCAAAGCAATATAATCAGCGTTTGCAGGTAAGCTATTTACCACTTCTTTCAAAGCAT
>JAZKGO010000068.1:27385-31521 GCA_040385875.1 Bacteroidota bacterium | reverse complement strand
CGGTCGGTTCCATTATGCGCAACTGCCAGGCGAGCCAATAAAGGTGCTTTTTCAGGAGAATTATTATGCCTTAGCGTAAGGGCGCATTCACGTCTTACCTGAGCATCCGCATCATTTAGGAGTGATTTTACTGTATTAATTACCTCTTTTTTATAAAGATAGGCAGCTCGTAAAGCGGCAATTCTTATATCAGGATTGGCGTCTTTAGCCGCATTGGCTATGTATTTATTGCCGTTTTCAGAATCGGCCAAAAGCCAAAAAGCACGGGCTTTCATTCTTTGGTTTTCTGAGGTATTGTACAATTTTTCGATGTCAGAAATGGCCTCTTTGCCAAATTTTTTCAAGTTGACGTAAGCCAAATATCTAGTTGCTTGGTTAGGACTTTGCAAACCAACTATAGAACTTGCCACTGACGATAAATCGGCCTCCTGAACCTTGTATGGGGTATTTTTAGGAGAAATGCGGTAGATTCTACCTTTTGATTGATCACCCGCTTCGTGACCACCTACACCTGGGTCGTACCAATCAGCCACAATAAGGGAGCCATCTGGGGCTACACAAACGTCTATAGGCCTAAACCATTGGTCGTTCGTTCCCTTCAAAATATTGTTAATAGATGCTTTATAGCCAGCGCCATTTTTTGTTACTGGATACGACCTCACTACATTATTACCAGCCTCGCAGTGAATCATCTGATTTTGGAATTTTTCTGGCAATAAATTTCCTTCATACACGATCAAGCCTGAGGGTGATCCTGCACCTGTTTGCAACAAATTAGGCACCACCCCTGGGTCATTCAAATACCAGTGCTTTAACGGAATAGAGTCTTCCATATTAGTACGCTGGGCTCGCCAGCCAGCACCAGTAAGCTCACTGGTATAGCCGTAGTTGCCATTTTGCATTACATACAATACTCTGGTAGCCTTATTGCCATCGTCGTCATTATCTGTTTGCCAAAGTGTACCATAAGAATCGACCGCCACTTCGAAGCTATTTCTAAAATTCTGACCTAAAACCTCCACATTGGAGCCATCCAAATCGCAGCGAAATAGCAAGCCTTGTTTAAAATTTTTCTCATTGATTTCTCTACCATCAATGTTTTTTGCAAAATTTCCGTCTTTATCCTTTAGCTGCTTCCCTTCATTACCAAAATTAAAATACAGCTTTCCTTCTGGGCCAAAAACCATCGCATGAGCACCATGGTCATGCTGATCACCCGCAATACCCTGGAATAATATTTCCTTTTTATCGGCTTTATCATCGCCATTTTCATCGGTAAAAATCCAGATATAAGGGCTTTGAGAAACATATACTTTATTGCCAAAAACAGAAATACCCAATGGGGAATTTATTTCAGGACCCTGGTAAAATATTTTTTGTGAATCGGCCTTCCCATCGGCATTGGTGTCCTCCAAAATCAAAATTCTATCTCCCTCTTTTTTGGTTGGATTGCCATTTATTTGTGGTCGGTAATTATACGCTTCGCATACCCAAACTCTGCCTTTAGCATCGACATCAATATTGGTGGGATTAATGAGCATTGGTTCTGTGGCAAAAGTGTTCACTTCTAAACCATCGGTAATTTCTAAACCTTTTAGTGAATTGATGGGCAATCGCTTTTGGTCATCGGTTAGGGTATCAGCCGATACAAAACTGGAGGTTGTTTTTTTGGAGAAATTATTAAATCCGATATAACTGATAGCCAATACCACCAATATAGTTGGAATAATTAAGTAAAAATTGAAACTTTCTTTTTTCATTGAAATAACAGTCATACTATCAAGATTCTTTTGATTGAAAAATTACTATTTTAAAAAGGTTTTAAGTAAATCTATCTCAACAATTGGCTGAGCTTTTTCATACAATATACGATATACTGCACTGATTATTGGCAAGTCAATTTGAAATTTTTTGTTTATCTCCCATATACTTTTCACAGCATAATAGCCTTCGGCAATCATATTCATTTCTATTTGGGCTGATTTGATGCTATATCCCCTACCTACCATATTCCCAAAACTCCGATTTCTTGAAAATTTTGAATAGGCAGTCACCAACAAATCACCCAAATAGCCACTCCCATACAATTCTCGATAGTTGGGTGAAATCGCATCTAAAAATCGTTTGATTTCTTCCATGGCATTGGAGACCAAGACAGCCTGAAAATTATCGCCATAGCCCAAACCGTGTGTAATGCCACAAGCCATAGCCACGATATTTTTCATAATAGCGCAATATTCCACGCCATCAATATCAGCGATAGCATTTGAATTCACAAAGCGGCATTTCATTAAACTGGCAAAATGTTGCGCTAATTTCAGGTCAGAGGCAGCTATTGTTACATACGACTGCTTTTCCAATGCAATCTCTTCCGCATGGCATGGCCCAGCAATTACGCACATATTTTTTTGATGCACGCCAAATTGGTTTTCAATCCAGTCGGTCACCAATAGATTTTTATCAGGAACCATACCTTTGATGGCTGAGACAATTTTTTTCCCCTCAAAATGACTTTTATTAAGTGGTTTCAACGTTTCCACCAAAAAAGCAGAGGGCATTGCCAAAATTATATACTCACTATTTTTGAGGGCGGTATGAATCGAGGTCGTGGTTTTTACTTTTCTTGGATTTACCTGAACATCAGTCAAGTAGCGTGGATTATGATAATATTTTTTAATATAATCCGCATCTTTTTTATGGCGGATCCACCAAGTGATTTTTACAGAATTTTCAGCTAAAATTTTAATGATTGCCGTTGCCCAGCTACCGCTTCCGATTACTGTTATTTGGGTGGGTAATGGCTTTGAAAAAATAGAATTTTGCATTTTTATTTTTAAACAAGTACTTTATCCAAGCTTTTGAAATAGTTTTCCAATGGCTCAACTAATTTTCCATTATTGCTCTGCCAAGTTCGTATTACTTTGGTAAGTAACTGATTTTCAATTAAAAAACCATCATGCCCATATAATGAATCAATGATTTCTAATCTAGCATTTGGTATATGTTGGGCCAAAAACTGTTGCTCATTGATGGGGAAGAGCACATCGGACTCTATTCCTAAAACCAAGGTTTTTGCCTTTATTGTTTGCAAAACTTCTTTTACTTCGCCACGACCCCGGCCCACGTCATGTGAATCCATGATGCAGGTGAGCGTCCAATAAGAGAATGCATTGAAGCGACTCACCAATTTTTCACCCTGATAATGTTGATAGGTGGCGGCTCTAAACTTGCGATCAAGCGGTTCGTCACTGCGCTGCTGGGTAATTGAATAGGTTTGGTAATTTCGATAAGAAAGTAAGGCAACTGCACGAGCTATTTTCAGCCCATCTCTACCCGCATTTTCGTCATTATTTTGCCAAGTAGGATCGGCCGCAATGGCCATTCTTTGGGTTTCGTTAAAGGCAATTCCCCATGGCGAAAACTGCGCATTGGTAGCAATCAATATCAAATTTTCAACCAAATCAGGATACATAATAGCCATTTCAATTGCCTGCTGCCCTCCTAGCGACCCTCCAATACAAGTATTTATCTTATTGATTTTGAGATGATTACAAAGTAATTTGAATGACTTTACAATATCTCTTATTGAAATAAACGGGAAATCGTGAAAATACGGAGTGCCGAATTTGGGATTAATAGAAAGCGCCGAAGTAGAGCCGTAATGAGACCCCAATACATTGGCACAAATAATAAAATGTTCGGTTGGGTCAAACAATTTGCCCTCTCCCACCAACCCACTCCACCATTCAGCTACATCGGCACTGCCAGTAAGTGCATGGCATACCCAAATCACATTTGATTTGGAGGCATTCAATTCGCCAAAGGTGGTATAAGCCACAGTGATTTCAGGTAAAACTTCCCCAATTTCCAGGTCAAAAGGATGATGATATTTAAAATATTTCAAATTCATAGAAAATTGAATTTTCTTGTATGTTGAGAAATATAAAAAGGGAAGGAGCCGAAAAAAAACGTTTATAATAAACGTAAAATAAAAAATTGGCTGTTCGCAATTGCTTTATATTTCCCTTATTTATTAAAACATGGGTAGGAATTAGCACCTTTTTCCAAATACGAACCGGATCAGGTTGCCAGAAGTTCATAGAGCCTAGTCTCTCCCTTCTTCTTTATAAATCAAT
>JAZKGO010000068.1:0-27285 GCA_040385875.1 Bacteroidota bacterium | reverse complement strand
CAGGTTGCCAGAAGTTCATAGAGCCTAGTCTCTCCCTTCTTCTTTATAAATCAATCGCATCGTTTGTGAATGCATTTGATTTGTATCGCAAAGGTAAGGTTGGAATTTGGGATTTGCAAAAGATTGATGATTTGAATTTGGATTGTTAGTTTTTTGCCTTAGTCAACACAGCCAATCGAGGAAATAAAAGACCGGATTTCTGGACAATTTTATACTAGCAGCTCATTTATTCGTTAGGAAAAGTGTTAGATTTTACATTTATTCATTTGAAAAAGTGTGATATATTGCATTTATTCATTTGAAAAAGTGTATATTTGTGATTGAAAAATTTGCAAAGCATTCAAAATGAACAGATTACTATTTAAGGAGCTATCAGATTGGAAAAATTCTGCTGATCGAAAGCCATTGATAATCCAAGGGGCTAGGCAAGTGGGTAAAACTTGGCTGATGGAAGAGTTTGGTAGAAAGGAATTTAGTCAAACGGTTTATTTGAATTTCGAAAGTAGCGAGCGGCTCAAAAATATATTTTTGGCTGATTTTAATATTGCTAGAATTATTTCTGTGATTGAGATTGAAACTGGTAAAATAATTGATGCAGCCAATACTTTAATTATTTTTGATGAAATTCAGGAAGCCGAAAAGGGACTAACTTCGCTCAAATACTTTTGTGAAAATGCGCCTGAATATTATATTGTAGCAGCTGGCTCATTACTGGGTATTTCATTGCAAAAAAACAATTCGTTTCCGGTGGGTAAAGTTGATTTCTTGAAATTATACCCTTTAAATTTTATAGAATTTCTTGAAAATATTGGAGAAGAAGGTCTTGTAAATCAGCTAGTTAATAAAAAATGGGAAGTAGTAACTACATTTCATGAAAAACTAGTCGGTTTGCTCCGTTTGTATTATTTTATTGGCGGTATGCCCGAGGTCGTAGCCAATTATATTGTGAATAAAAACTTAGAAAAAGTAAGAGACTTACAACAAAAGATAATTGTTGGATATGAAAATGATTTTGCAAAACATGCACCCAATGAAATTGTGCCTAAAATTAGATTGGTTTGGCATTCAATTATAAGTCAGCTGGCAAAAGAAAATAGAAAATTTATTTATGGGCAAATTAAAAAAGGAGCAAGAGCAAAAGATTTCGAAATGGCTATTAATTGGCTTGTAGATGCAGGCTTAGTGCTAAAAGTAAACCGAGTTGAAAAGCCAGCCTTGCCACTTAATGCCTATGCCGACTTTGATGCTTTCAAGCTTTTTTTAGTAGATATCGGCCTTCTCAATGCAATTGGCAATTTGGATCAGAAAATCCTGTTAGAAAAAAACACCATTTTAATAGAATATAAAGGTGCTTTGACAGAACAATTCGTTTGCCAACAGTTAAAAATTAAAATGGAATTATATTATTGGACAGCTACTAATGCCACTGCTGAAATTGATTTTGTGATTCAGTACAAAAATGAAATTATTCCAATAGAAGTAAAGGCGGAAGAGAATTTGAAATCGAAAAGCCTGAAGGTATATGTGGAGAAATATGCTCCAAAAACAACTATAAGAACCTCGATGAATCAATATAGAGAGGAAGTCTGGCTCACAAATATACCTCTTTATGCTGTTAACGGAATAGCCAATTAAAATTCTATTTCAACACTTTGGCCCAGCCCGTCCATTCTTTTACCTTGATGGTAGTGATGTATTTGGGCTCGGCACCTACTGCAACTTGCTTAAATACAGCACAATCGCCCCATTCAAGTGAAGCCAATGGCGCAGGATTAGGCACTTTATTATAGCCTGCATGCCCGACGGCGATATAGTTTTTGGTATTAATTGGTTTTGAGGCAAATAGGTTCATAGAATTGGCATATCGGTTTGCCTCGTCATATACTGAAAAAGTCAATTCTTTTACTTCTTTATTAGGCACGCCTAAATTGAAATACTCAGCGGTTTGTTTGCATCTGCAAAATTCACTCGTGAGGGTTGTGTCAATCGGAATTTTGAGAAATTTTATTACCTTGCCTGTACTATCGCTTTGGTTTTGACCTATCGGTTTCGTGATTTGTCGTGCCAATGTCTGGTCACAGCTCTTCCACCAATCTGTTACTTTTGAGCCTATTTGATCGCTACCCGTAGAGGCAGCGGCATGTCGAAAACTTAAAACATAGCCCCCTTTTCTGAATTCGTTGAAAAGCTCCGCTTGCTTCAATACGATAATTCTCCTCTTTAAGGTATCTAGATTATTTTTAGAATTGATGGCAATAACAGTAAAAATTCCCTCCGTATTTCCAATAGTAACTTTTCCTGTGCTGTCGATTACCCCGGCATTAGCATCAGTCAATGTCCATTTAGCGGTTGGATTTGCCAAATATTGTTGACTCGAGCCTGGCATCACCATTACACTATCAGCCACACCGGTAATTTCCAATTTTGGGATAATTACCTCTGTTTTCTTATTTATACAAGAATAAAAGAGCATCAAAAAAACAAAACCTATTAAGTATAATTTATTACCCATTCTTTTAATTTTTAGATTTATTTGAATCCTCAAACTCTATTTTTCAAATCTTATTTTCACAATTATCAAAGTAAATATAAAAAAAATACTTCGAAAGATTAATGATTAAATCTTCCGAAGTATAAAGTAAATTTCAATGCAAAAAGTAATGAAACAAGATTATTTAGTCCTTAACCTCCTCATAATCAATGTATTCTCCTCCCTTAATATTCCCTGTTTGTGTTTTCTTTTTGTCGAAATTAATATTTATTTCCCCTTCTTTTTGCTTTGGTTTAGCCTCTGCATGAAAATCTTTCTGTACTTGATCCATTTGCTTTGAAATGAATAGCCTAAGACCAAACCGCAATATCTTTGGGAAAAAGTAAAGAATTGCAAAAAGAATAATTAAAAACTTAAACATCTGTTGAAATTGATATATTTATTCAAAAATAATAGGTTATTGAATCAAATAACGAAAAATAGTGATAAAAGGTGCATTTCTCAGATTTCTACCTTCAGCGAAATAACTATCAATCAAAAATCTTAGATTCGACTATCTACTCAAATATAGGTTTCTTTCACTATATACTTTTCTAAAGAATTCATCTTTTAATGAGTCGATAAAATAAATTGCCTCTCCAGTTGATTTCATTTCCGGCCCTAGTTCCATGTTCACATTCGGGAATTTGTTAAATGAGAAAACTGGGATTTTAATTGCCCAACCTTTTTTGATTGGTTTGAAATCAAAATCTTTCACTTTTTTATCTCCCAACATTACTTTAGTGGCATAGTTTACATAAGGTTCCTGATAAGCCTTGCAAATGAAAGGCACCGTTCGGGAAGCTCTTGGATTGGCTTCAATGATATACACTATTTCATTTTTTACAGCAAACTGAATATTGATAAGGCCTTTTGTTTGCAAAGCAACGGCTATTTTTTTGGTATGCTCTTCTATTTGCCTGATCACATTTTCTGATAAATCAAACGGCGGCAAAACAGAATGGGAATCCCCTGAGTGGATACCAGCTGGCTCGATATGCTCCATTATTCCAATTATATACACATCCTCTCCATCACAAATGGCATCCGCTTCTGCCTCAATGGCATTTTCCAAGAAATGATCTAACAATATTTTATTGCCTGGAATACTCCTCAATATGTCCACCACATGCTCTTCCAGCTCTCTTTCATTGATTACAATTTTCATCGATTGTCCGCCTAATACATAGCTTGGACGTACCAAAAGCGGGAATCCTAAACTACGAGCCACTTCCACAGCGTGGTCGGCAGTTTCCACCACCCCAAATTTCGGATAAGGGATGTCATTGTCTTTCAAAAGGGACGAAAATGCGCCACGGTCTTCGGCCAAATCCAATGCCTCAAAGCTTGTGCCCATGATTTTGATTCCATGTTTGGATAGCTTTTCGGCCAGTTTCAAGGCCGTTTGTCCACCCAACTGCACAATCACCCCTTCGGGTTTTTCGTGCTGAATGATGTCATAAACATGCTCCCAAAAAACGGGTTCGAAGTATAATTTATCAGCAATATCAAAGTCTGTAGAAACTGTTTCTGGGTTTGAATTGATCATAATTGTTTCATAACCAGCCTCTTTAGCGGCTAAAACACCATGGACACAAGAATAGTCAAATTCAATACCTTGGCCTATTCTATTCGGCCCAGATCCTAAAACTACCACTTTCTTTTTAGTAGTTACTACTGATTCATTTGCATTCAAACTTTCGTCAGCAATACCTAGGCCAGCAGTTTTGGAGAAAGTTGAGTAAAAATAAGGTGTTTTCGCCTCGAACTCCGCTGCACAAGTATCCACACATTTATACACCCGATTGATTCCCAATGCATTTCGCTTTTCATAAACCTCTGATTCTAAACACCTTAATGAATGAGCAATTTGTCGATCGGCAAAACCTTTATGCTTTGCTTCTTCCAATAATACCCTTGGAATATTGGACAGTGTAAAGGTCTCAATTTCGTTTTCAACCCGAACCATATCCTCAATTTGCCATAAAAACCATTTATCTATTTTGGTTAAATTTTGAATAGTTTTAAATGAAATGCCTAATTTGAAAGCATCATAAATATGGAAAACACGATTCCAAGATGGATTGGCCAAAGAATAAAGAATTGCATCCTGATCTCTCAAACCTTTGCCATCAGCACCCATTCCATTTCTTTTGATTTCAAGTGATTGACAGGCCTTTTGGAGAGCCTCCTGAAAGTTTCGCCCAATACCCATTGCCTCCCCTACTGACTTCATTTGCAAGCCTAAAGTTTTATCTGCACCATGGAATTTATCAAAATTCCAGCGAGGTACTTTTACAATTACATAATCGATAGCAGGCTCAAAAAATGCGGAAGTAGAGCCTGTAATGGCATTTTGAAGCTCGTCTAAATTATAACCGATGGCCATTTTAGCGGCAATTTTGGCAATAGGGTAACCAGTAGCTTTGGAGGCTAAGGCCGATGAACGAGATACTCTTGGATTTATCTCAATGGCAATAATTTCATCTGTATCAGGATTGAGCGAAAACTGTACATTGCAACCACCCGCAAATGAGCCAATGGCGTTCATCATGTTGATGGCCATATCACGCATTCGTTGGTAAATTGTGTCTGGTAAAGTCATCGCTGGGGCTACAGTAATCGAGTCGCCAGTATGGATACCCATCGGGTCAAAATTCTCGATCGTACAGATAATAACCACATTGCCGATATTGTCACGCAGAAGCTCCAACTCATATTCCTTCCAACCCATAATTGACTGCTCAACCAATACCTCATGGGTAGGTGAAGCATGCAAGCCTTTATTCAACGCTGCATCAAAATCTTTGGGGTCATGTACAAAACCTCCTCCTGTGCCTCCTAAAGTAAAACTTGGGCGAATCACCAAAGGGAAACCTGTTTCTTGAGCAATCTCTTTTCCTTCCAAAAACGAACGGGCAGTGCGGCCTTTACAAACTCCCACTCCAATTTCTAACATTTTTAAACGGAATTTCTCACGATCTTCAGTGGTTTCGATGGCTTTAATATCTACCCCAATTATTTTTACATCATATTTTTCCCATATTCCTGATTGGTCACAATCAATCGCTAAATTAAGAGCCGTTTGGCCACCCATAGTGGGCAAAACCGCATCGATTGGTCGTCCAGCTGCTTGATGCTCCTCTAATATCTCTATGATTGACTTTTTTTCTAAGGGCTTCAAATACACATAATCGGCATTCAAAGGGTCTGTCATAATGGTGGCGGGGTTTGAATTGATCAAACTTACCACTATACCCTCTTCACGAAGGGAACGAGCCGCCTGAGAGCCCGCATAATCAAACTCGCAAGCTTGACCGATGATAATTGGACCTGAACCGATAATGAGTACTGAATGAATGGATGAATTTTTAGGCACGGTAAATTGGGTAATGTGGAAAAATATTGATGAGCTGCGTATAACCTATAAATAAGATTGGCTAAGGCTCAAAATTGTGCAAAGTTAGTGGCTCTAGCTCAATTATTAAAAACTATTTTTCAAAAAATTAAATTTAGCTGAATAATGCAGTTAATTCTTGATTGATTTAAAGACTTAAAAACCTTTCAATAACATTTATTGAAAAATTAACGTATTCTTTAACAATTGATACATTATCCCTAAATACTTTTGCATTTAATAACTATCAAAATTTTATAAACCCAAATGAAGATTGTTTATTCCTACTTGATTTTATTATTCTTTTTTATAACCACAAATTCTGTTATCTCACAAACTCTCACTGATAGTAATTTACCAATTGTGATTATTACAACAGATAATGGAGAGGAAATTCCTGATGAGCCAAAAATAGGAGCCAATCTTAAAATAATCTATAGAGGTCTTGGGGAAAGAAACTACATGACCGACGTTTCAAATAATGCCTTTCTGAATTATAATGGCAGAGTTGGTATTGAAAAAAGAGGCTCATCTTCTTTAACTTTTCCCCAAAATTCCTTTGCCTTTGAAACCCGATTGGATGATAATATTAGTAATAACAATGTTTCGTTGCTTGACTTACCAAGCGAAAACGATTGGATATTGTTGGGAACTTACGCTGATAAATCTTTGATGAGAGACTATTTGGCACATTTTATGTCACGACAAATTGGTGAATATTCGCCTAGAGCCAAATATGTGGAAGTGATAAAAAATGAAGTTTATCAAGGGGTATATTTACTTATTGAGAAAATAAAAATTGATAAAAATCGCATTGATATAATAAGTATGGCTCCTCAAGATATTGCCTTGCCAAATGTTTCAGGTGGTTATTTATTGCAAGAAAATTATGACGGCACAATTACCTTGCCTCATAATGGCCAAGAAGGTACCAGTATTATAATTGAAGATCCAGAACCGTTTACAATGGAGCAAAGCACTTATTTGCAAAGTTTTTTTGACGCTTTAGATGCCTCCACCCAATTAGATACTCCAGAAAATATGATAGAGGGTTTTCCGACTTATATTGACAACTACTCTTTTTATAACTATATATTAATCAACGAATTACACAATAATGTTGACGCCTATTCAAAAAGCACCTTTTATCGTAAAGATAGAAATGGGAAACTAGTATTTGGACCTGTTTGGGATTTTAATTTTGCCTCGGGCAACTCATCTTTTCCCAATTCTGGTATAGAAGGAGACACTGGCTATACGGTAGATCATTGGGAAATTAATGATAATGGATGGCAAGGCCCAAAATATTTGCAGCGATTATTCTTTAATAATAGCTTTCGATGCCATTTGATTAAGCGCTGGCAAGAGTTAAGACAACTCAACAACCCCTTTGACTTAAATAAAATTAATACAACCATAGATTCCTTAACTATTGTCCTTGACGAAGCTCAACAAAGGCACTTTCAAAAATGGCCTTTATTGGGTAGTTGTTCAGTTCTTTCAGCTCCGCCAGGCTGTGATTTACGACTAACCTATCAAGATGAGGTGAATTATTTCAAACAATTTCTGACTGATAAAGCACTCTGGATTGATAATAATATTGCGGTTGGATTCAGTAATTGTACTTATCCAATTCTCCCTCAGTTGGTGATAAATGAAATCATGTATGACCCTTCTATTACCTCTACAACCAACTCGACGAAGATTTCAAAAAAGGCAGCTATTACAGCGACTACTGAGGACTTTGAATTTATTGAAATAAAAAACATTGAGGCAACCGCTGTAGATCTATCTGGAGTGTATTTCAGAGGAGGCGGAATCGTTTATCAGTTCCCAGCCAATAGCTCATTAGGGGCTGGAGCAATAATTGTGATTGCAAGTAATGCCACAGAGTTTGAAAACAGATACGGTTTTGCTCCTTTTGGGCAGTTTACGAGAGACCTTTCCAATAGTGGTGAAAATATTATTTTGGCCGATGGAATGGGTAATATAATTGATCAGGTAAATTATTCAGCTCAGGCACCTTGGCCCAATGCATATGGTAAATCATTGGAACTCAAAACCCCTATATTGGATAATTCTTTAGCTGAAAATTGGTTTCAACAAAATGTGGTAGATGGAAGCCCAGGTGAGGAAAATGTATTTGTTGCCCCTGACCCATGTCTGGCTTTGCCAAATATTGTAATCAATGAAATCAATTATAATTCAATAAGTAGCTCAAATTCAGGCGACTGGATTGAAATATACAATGCTCAAAGTAGCGAAGTTGATATTTCAGGTTGGTTTCTGAAAGATGGAGCTGCCACTATGGTAGTTCCAGCGAACACCCTATTAGGCCCGTTCAGTTATTTGGTGTTTTGTCAAAACCTGACAAGTTTCTTGGCTGTGTATCCCACAACCAGCAATTACTCTAATTCGGTTACCGGCTTTGGCCTTTCAAGTTCTGGTGAAAATATTTCTTTGTCTGATGCCAACGATTGTTTGATTGACCAACTAACCTACGATGAAGCTTCCCCCTGGCCAACAAGTCCCAATGGTCAAGGATTCACCCTTTCGTTAAAACAACCGTTTTTGAATAATGAATTAGCTGAAAATTGGGCAGCATCAACCCTACAATTAGGTACACCTGGTGAAGAAAACTTTCCAAATAACCCCTTACCTATCACTTTGATAGATTTTGAAGTGAAGGAAAACTTGAATGGAAATCAACTAAACTGGCAAGTTTCCTATGAAAAAAATATTGAAAAATACGTTGTTGAATACAGTAAGGATGCCAAATCATTTGAAAAAGTGGGTGAAATATTAGCCAATAATTCTGAAAATTATAGTTTTTTACATCCGACAGAATTTGAAAATATTGCCTACTATCGATTGAAAATCATTGAAATGGGTGGTAAAATTGATTACTCAAAAATGATTGTGATAAGGCCAACAATAAAAAAGGGATTGAGTGTTTTTCCGAATCCAAGTTCTGAAAAAATCAATATTACCATTCCATCAAAATATTTGGGGAAGCTTATTACTTTGAAAATTTTAGATTCTTATGGTAAAATAATGATCACTAGCCAAGTAAAGCCAAGCGATACTATCCAAACTATCCATTTGAATGGTTTGGCTACTGGTAAATATTTTGTACAAATAAATAGCGAATTGGGATTGAACTATCTCCCTTTTATCATTCAAAAATAAAATTGGGAGACTTTTAGGACCTCCCAATTTTATTCAAATATTTACTTTATATGAACCGATTAACGAAAACTATTTGATCTTAAACACGGCCCTCATTTTATAACCAATTTTAATTTTTTGGTATTCCAATTCGCTGTCAGGAGCGGCATCAGCGGTATCAGGAGCACTTTTGAACATCCGCATATTGGCTTGGGCAGCATAAACCGGATAGTTCGAAAAATCATCTACCTCATTAATTTCGATTGGGTCGCCCAATTTTTCACCAATTCCTTCCAGCAAATACATTGCCTTTTCTTTAGCTGCTTGTAATGCTTTTATTTTGATTTCCTTCCGATATTGAGCGATTTTCGAATGCTCAGCCTTTTGAATATTAGTATATTGAATTCCCTTTTCATCCACTTTTGAAAGAATATTATCTACTTTTTTCAAGTCAGAAAGGATTAATTCATACTGCTTACTTTGGGTAAAATTTGCTGGTCTTTTGCGAGTTCCTTGATAATCACGATAGCCAGTAATCCCACCAATTACCAAACTTTCCTTCGGAAGACCCGCTTCAGCAACTGCTTTAATAAGCTGTCTTTCAAGTACATCGATTGTAACTTTATCTTTAAAATTCTTTTCGTCTTTGAAATATTCTTTCAAAGAAATTGAAAAAGTGATTACGTCTGGTACTACTTCTATTTCAGCTGAGCCAGTAACTTCTATTCTGCGAACAAGATCTTTTTCTAAAAGATTAGCGGTTTGTTGTGAAAATATTTGTTGAGAAAACAAGCATAAAAATGCGGTAAAAATTAGTAGATTTTTCATTGGATTGATTAATTTGACTTAGACTTTAGAAACGCCATCTGATCTTAAATATTCTTTATTAAAATTAATTTTCAATTAAAACTACTTCACCCTTGTCGCCGCATTCATTTAATAATTGACTATTTGATTTATTAAAAATTGGATGAATAAAATCTGCTGCAATTTCAACTAATGGCATTAAGGTGAACCGTCTTTCATGCAAATAAGGGTGCGGGACTATTAAATCATCCTTTCTGATAGTTTCATTTCCAATATATAAAATATCAATGTCAATCAATCTAGCACCCCATTTATTTGCTCTAATTCGTCCCATTTCTGTTTCAATTTGCAAAATATTTTTCAACACTTTGGTTGGCGCTAAATTGGTTTCAATTTGTAAAACCTGGTTGAGAAAACTGGGCTGGTCGGTAATTCCCCAAGCGGCAGTTTCATATATTTTTGATTTTGATTCCACCTTTCCAAGTAGATCTTCAATGGCCTTTATGGCTGTGATAAGGTTCTGTTTTTTATCCCCCAAATTGGTTCCCAACAATAAAAAAAGCTGATTTTTACTCATTTTTTCTTTCAATCAAATCCCATAAATTCCCATACAAATCTTCGAACACTGCCACTGTGCCATAACTTTCGTAACTGGCTGCTCTCACAAATTTGACATTATTTTTTGTAAATAAATTATAATCTCTCCAAAAATCATCAGTATGTAAAAACAGGAATACCCTACCTCCGGTTTGGTTTCCAATTCTTGATTTTTGCTCCTCGCCTACTGCTTTAGCCAAAAGTATTGAGCAACTATCTTCTGAATTGGGTGAAACAATTACCCATCTTTTTGTATCAGTTTGTTGAGTATCTTCTATTAATTTAAAGCCTAATTTATTGATATAAAAGTCAATAGCTTCGTCATAATCTTCGACAACTAAGGCTATATGAGCTAATTTCTGTTTCATAAGTCGGCATAAAAACAAATATTTGCAATAATTAAGATTTAACCTAAATTCCTAATTCAACTTATCCTTGCCCAGTTAGTTTGGTCGACTCTGATTTTTGCCAAATGATTTTTAATTACTTGATAATCTGTCTTTTGCAAATAAGGGTCTTCCTCTAAAATTGCTTCAGCGCATTTTCTGGCTTCTTTCAATATTTCATTGTCTTTGGCCAAGTCGGCAATTAGCAAATCCAAAAGTCCTGATTGTTGGGTACCAGCTAAATCGCCTGGTCCTCTGAGTTGAAGATCGACATCGGCAATCTCAAAACCATCTGTTGTACGCACCAAGGTTTCGATGCGTATTCTGGTTTCTTTACTCAATTTCACATCGGTCATTAATATACAATAGCTCTGATCAGCTCCCCTTCCTACCCTGCCTCGTAGCTGATGCAACTGGCTTAAACCAAATCTTTGAGCACTTTCCACCACCATCACGGAGGCATTGGGCACGTCGACGCCCACTTCAATTACAGTTGTGGCTACCATTATTTGGGTTTCTTTTTTGATAAATCGCTGCATTTCGAAGTCCTTGTCTTTGGCCTTCATTTTACCGTGTACGATGCTGATCTGTGTTTCAGGAAAAGCCCTCTCCACTGACTCATAGCCATCCATAAGGTCTTTCAAATCCAACTTTTCCGATTCTTCAATCAATGGATATACAATGTAAATCTGCCGACCTTTGGCCATTTCATCTCTCAAAAACTGAAAAACTGTCAAACGGGCCGAGTCATATCGGTGTATGGTTTTAATAGGTTTTCGACCCTTTGGGAGTTCATCAATTACTGAAATATCCAAATCTCCATACAATGCCATGGCCAATGTTCGAGGAATGGGCGTGGCCGTCATCACCAAAATATGTGGATGAACAGCCTCATTTTTAGCCCAAAGTTTAGCCCTTTGTGCCACTCCAAATCGGTGCTGCTCATCAATCACCACCAAACCCAGATTTTGAAACTGCACAATATCTTCTAATAAAGCATGGGTCCCCACAATTATTTTTAGGCTTCCATTTAATAAACTTTCATGAATCTCAGCCCTTTCTTTTTTCTTGGAAGAGCCCGTGAGTTTGGCTATTTTTAATCCCAAAACATCTGCATATTTTTGCAAACCTTTAAAATGCTGATCAGCCAATATTTCAGTAGGTGCCATCAGGCAAGTCTGAGCACCATTGTCAATCGCCAAAAGCATACATATAAATGCAACTATCGTCTTTCCCGAACCCACATCCCCTTGCAATAAACGGTTCATTTGTTTGCCAGTACGCATATCTTCAAAAATCTCCCTTATTACTCTTTTTTGGGCATCCGTCAATTCAAAAGGCAGGTGATTTTCATAAAAAACTTTCAGCAAAGCAGCAGATTTGAATACTTGCCCAGCATAATCGTGCTTTCGATTGGCTTTTGTTTTTAGGAGCCTAAATTGATTATAAAAAAGCTCCTCAAACTTAAGCCTCCGCCGGGCTTGATGCAACCATTGGGTATTATGCGGTAGATGAATATTATAGAGGGCATCAGCCTTATTGATCAAGCGATATTTTTGAATTAACTCATTGGGCAAAGTTTCATTGATCTGATTATGAACCAGTTCCAATAAATTCTTTTGCCATCGAGCAATGGTTTTACTGTCAATGTATTTTTTGCGGAGCTTTTCAGTGAGTGAATAGATGGGTTGAAAACCTCCAGAAACTGAATTTTCAGGATTGAGTAATTCGATTTCAGGATGCATAATGGAATACCTACCCTGAAAAGATGTGGGCTTGCCATACACCACATATTCCATCTCTTTTTTAAGGTTTTTTTCCCAATAAGAAATGCCCTGAAACCAAGTAAGTTCCATCGTGCCAGTATTATCAGAGAAATAACCCACCAATCGGGCTTTGTGGCCATCTCCCACTTTTTCCCAATAGCGAAGTCGACCTTTTATTTGGGCCGAATCCAGAGAGTCGGTAAGTTGAGAAATGGTTAAAAATGAGGTTCTGTCTTCGTATCGAAAGGGGAAATATTGTAATAACTCGGCATAGGTAAAAATATTCAGCTCGGTTTTCAATAGTTCGCCTCGCTGCGGCCCCACACCTTTAAGAAACTCTATTTTTGAATCAAAAAATGAGGACATTTTGGAATTTCGAATTACAAATTTGGAATTTCGAATTTAGCAAAATTATTCCAATTGTCGCTCCATTTCCGAAAAGACGGAGTTTCAATGCTTTATTGGTTTGGTTATGACTAAAAATAATTAATTAAAAAAACCCGTAACTCTAATCACTAATGGGCTATTAGAAAACGAACCTGAAAATGAGCTATTCACATCATAGTTGAAGTCCCATAATACTTGTAATCCATAGCTTCCAGCATTGCCCATTCCTAAGCCCGCCAAGAATGCAGGTTTATATTTTCCCTTAATTTGTATTCCTTGAAATTGTAAAACCTCTGCTGTAATGTATAAAGGGAAGTTAAGTTTTTGGGTAAAAAGAAGATCCTGCCTGATAAAGCCACTATATCCTAAAAGGTCGCTTTTTTCTTTGGTATTGGAATAAGGATCTTTCAGCCTCCAAAAAATGACACTTGCACCAGCCCCAACTATGGTATGTTCAGTAAGCTTATAGCCAATCATAGGTGAAAGACCAATAACAGTTTGAAAACTTGAAAATGAAAAAGGACCAAAACTCCCTCCATATTTAAGGCGCTGAGCAAACGACATTTCACTAAGCGGCACTTCAGGTTCCACCACTTCTGGAGTATATCCCTCTTGAGTAATCACAACTGGCTGTGGATCTTGCACATTGGTACTATCTTGAGCAACTATTTGAAATGAAAAAATTAGTGAAACGGCTATACAGAATAGAATTTTATTTATTCTCATTGGTTAATAATTTGTTTTTTTAAATTAAACGAAATTAGAATTGGAATGTTATTTTAGTTCAAATGTACTCGATTAAAATCTGATTAAAAAAAACTGAAATATCTTAAATGGCAATATACTTTATAAGTCAACAATTGAGTAATTTTGCAAAATGCACGAAAAACTGGCCTTTACCCCTAAAGACATTACGGAACTTGACCCAAAAAAGTTTATTCTCATTAAGGGTGCTAAAGTAAATAATCTGAAAAATTTGGATGTGGCGATACCAAGGAATAAGCTGGTGGTGATAACTGGCTTATCGGGATCGGGCAAGTCGTCATTGGCTTTTGATACTTTATTTGCTGAAGGTCAACGCATGTATGTGGAGAGCTTAAGTAGCTATGCAAGACAATTTTTGGGGCGAATGGAAAAGCCTGAGGTAGATTGGATCAGAGGGATTTCCCCTGCCATAGCCATTGAGCAAAAAGTAGCAACCAAAAACCCACGGTCGACAGTTGGAACCACAACAGAAATATATGACTATTTGAAATTACTTTTTGCTCGAATAGGTGAAACGATTTCTCCTATTTCTAGTAAAAAAGTAAAAAAAGATACCATCACCGACGTCGTCAATTATATTTTATCCAAAGAGGAAGGCACTAAAGTGGTGATCAGTTCGCCCGTGCATTTGAAGGCTGGTCGAAAGCTAGAAGCTGAGTTACAAATATTGGTACAAAAAGGGTTTACTAGAATTGTGGTGGATAGCGAGGTGCTATTTTTAGAAGATATATTAGAGAAAAAAGCTGAATATGCCGAAATTCTAAAAATAAAAAATCCCGAAAAACATATTCAAATATTGATTGATAGAGTGGTAGTGAAAAGGGACGACGAAGAAACTCAATTTAGAATTTCTGATTCAGTGCAAACTACTTTTTTTGAGGGGGAGGGCATCTGTTTTGTGCAAATTGTTGGAGAGGAAAAGAAAACTTTTTCTGATAAATTTGAGCTAGACGGCATCAGTTTTGAAACACCCACTTTAAATCTTTTCAGTTTTAACAATCCTTATGGGGCTTGCCGCCGTTGTGAAGGCTTCGGCAGGGTGCTCGGTATTGATCCTGATTTGGTAATTCCCGACAAAAATCTTTCTTTGTTCGAGGGAGCCATTGCTCCCTGGCGCTCTGAAAAAATGAACGAATGGCTCACTCCCCTTACCAAAAATGGAATCAAATTTGACTTTCCTATTCATAGACCTTACAAAGATCTGACAGAAGCTCAGAAAGAGCTATTGTGGACGGGGAACACTCATTTTGAAGGTTTAAATAAATTTTTTGCCTATCTCGAAGCAGAAACTTACAAAATCCAATACCGTGTGATGCTTTCTCGATATCGAGGACGTACCACCTGTCCCGAATGTCGAGGTTCGAGGTTAAGAAAAGACGCTTCCTATGTGAAAATTGACTCCAAATCAATTACCGATTTGGTACTTTTACCTATTTCGGAAGTGAGTAATTTTTTCAAAACTATCCAATTGAATCGGACTCAAAAGGAAGTTTCAAAGCGAATTTTAATTGAGATTGACAACCGACTCAAATTTATGGAAGAAGTGGGTTTGGGCTATCTTACTCTGAATCGACTCACCAATACTTTGTCAGGTGGGGAATACCAACGGATTAAGCTTGCCACCTCATTAGGCTCCGCTTTGGTGGGGTCTATGTATATCCTAGATGAACCTTCCATTGGGCTGCATCCACGTGATACACAACGACTTGTGGGCGTATTGAAAACTTTGCGAGACATTGGAAATACCGTTATTGTAGTGGAGCATGAGGAAGAGGTGATGCAGGCAGCCGACGAAATTATTGATATTGGCCCTGAAGCGGGAAGCCATGGCGGCCTTTTGGTTTATCAGGGCAATAATGAGGAAATAAAGTTGTTAAATAATGATATTTCACACTCCCATACCATTAATTTCCTTAAAAATTTAGACCAAATAGAAGTCCCTAAATTTCGCAGGAAGTCTACCGCCTTTCTAAAAATTACGAATGCAAGCGAGAATAATTTAAAGGACATTTCTGTAAAATTTCCGTTGGGAATTCTTGCAGTTGTAACCGGTGTTTCAGGTTCTGGCAAAAGTACTTTAATCAGAAAAATATTGTTCCCAGCACTTGGAAGGCATTTGGGAACTTACACGGATGAAGCTGGAAAATACGGAGAAATTGAAGGAAGCCTGAACAAAGTTGCGGCGGTCGAAATGATTGACCAAAACCCAATTGGGAAGTCATCTCGTTCCAATCCAGTGACTTATATAAAAGCCTATGACCATATCAGGCTGATGTTTTCAGAATTACAAATTGCAAAAAACAGAGGTTACAAGCCAGCACATTTTTCATTTAATGTGGAAGGTGGACGTTGCGAAACCTGCCAAGGCGAAGGCGAGATTACTATTGAGATGCAGTTTATGGCGGATGTCCGTCTAGTTTGTGAGAGCTGTGCCGGCAAGCGTTTTAAGCAAGAGGTGTTGGATGTAAAATACATTTCAAATCATTCCAAAGAAAAAGCAACTACAAATGCTGAAGCATTTGCAGTTGATATCGCCGATGTTCTGAATATGACTATTGACGATGCCATTGATTTTTTCAGAAAACCAGAACCTAAATTAGCAGAAAAACTGATGCCATTGCAAGAGGTTGGCTTGGGATATATTCGCTTGGGGCAGTCGTCCAATACACTCTCTGGTGGGGAGGCACAGCGAGTGAAATTGGCAAGTTTTTTAGGAAAAGGAAATTCCAACAAGGGTAAAACACTCTTTATTTTTGATGAACCCACAACTGGCTTGCACTTTCACGACATCAAAAAACTACTCAAGGCCATTAACGCATTGGTTGAACAAGGTGATTCTGTCATAATTATTGAGCACAACATGGAAATTATTAAATGTGCCGACTGGATAATTGACCTTGGGCCTGAGGGAGGCCAGAATGGTGGCTTTGTCGAATTTGAGGGTACCCCCGAAGAGATGGCTAAAAACATGCCCGAGGCTAACCATACTGCCAGATTTTTGAAAGGCAAGTTATAGTTTTTTTATTACAATTTTTAAGTTCGACTCCATCAATCATCTCTTTTTTCAATCGGCTTCTGCTTTCAGGTATTTTTTCAGTAGAAATACCCGAAAGTTCAGGTATTTTTACCCTTTCGGGTTAATCTAATTAGTATTAATTTTGATTAAGTTTTTTATCTGAACTATTAGAAAATGAACCCGATTAATACGAACCAATCAGTAAAATATTTGACCTCTGAACCATAAATAAAAATTCTTCAAAAAAGAAATAAAATGACTTCAAGAAATTGAGGTCATTTTTTTATAAGCCAGCAAATCAAGTAATTATGCGTACAATAAAAGGTATTTTTACTCTTTTTCGGTGAAGCTTTCGCTATTAATTTTGAATAAGATTTCAACTGAACCAATAGAAATTTGAACCACAAATATACAATGAGCCCATCCAGAAATTGAAACATTGAACCACCCATCAAAACTCTTCGAATAAAGGAAAAAGAAAAAGACCCCATTAATTGGAGTCTTTTTCTTTTAATCTCAAAAAAAGTATTTGAAAGTAGTATCTAGCTTAATTATACGGTTTTAATTTTCAATTCATCCAATTGCTTTTGATCGATGGGCGAAGGGCTATCGATCATCACATCACGGCCAGAATTGTTTTTAGGGAAAGCAATGAAGTCACGAATGGAATCAGAGCCACCAAAAAGTGAGCATATACGATCGAAACCAAAAGCTAGGCCACCATGTGGGGGAGCACCGTATTCAAACGCATCCATTAAAAAGCCAAATTGCGCTTTGGCCTCTTCTGCGGTGAAGCCCAATACTTCAAACATTTTGGCTTGAAGGTCTTTTTGAAAGATTCGAATGGAGCCTCCACCAATCTCTACTCCGTTGATTACCAAATCATACGCATTAGCATGTATTTTTCCATAATCACCCGATTCAAGGTGTTGGATATCCTCAGGTTTGGGAGATGTAAATGGATGGTGCATAGCAAACCATCGATTATCCTCTACTCCATATTCCAAAAGAGGGAAGTCAAGCACCCAATGAGCGGCGAACTTTTCAGGATTACGAAGCCCCAAACGATTCCCCATTTCTAATCTCAACTCATTCAACTGTTTCCTAGCTTTATTGGTTTCACCAGAAATTATTAACATTAGATCGCCATTTTGAGCGTCAAAAGCTTCTGCCCATTTAGCTAAATCTTCCTCTGAATAAAACTTATCTACTGACGATTTCAAAGAACCGTCTTCCATTTTTCGCAAATAAATGAGGCCTTTAGCACCTATCTGGGGCTTTTTAACAAAATCGGTAAGTTCATCAATTTGTTTACGTGTATATTCAGCACACCCTTTGGCATTGATACCCACCACCAAATCGGCTGAATCAAAAACCACAAAATCTTTACCCGAGGTAAGGTCTGCTACTTCAGGCCATCCCTCTACGACAGAGCGGTTATTTTTGAGCTCTACAAACTTCATTTCAAAACGAATATCAGGCTTATCCGAACCATAATATTTCATGGCATACTCATAAGTCATCCGAGATACTTCTCCTAATTCTATTCCTTTCACTTCGGTGAAAAGATGGCGAATCAAACCTTCAAACATATTCAGCACATCTTCCTGCTCAATGAATGACATCTCACAGTCTATTTGAGTAAACTCAGGCTGGCGGTCGGCACGAAGGTCTTCATCTCGAAAGCATTTTACTATTTGAAAATAACGATCAAAACCAGATACCATCAAAAGTTGCTTAAAGGTCTGAGGTGATTGTGGCAATGCATAAAACTCTCCTGGATTCATTCGGCTTGGCACCACAAAATCACGAGCCCCTTCAGGGGTCGACTTGATAAGTACCGGTGTCTCTACTTCAATAAAAGCGTTAGCATCCAAATACTTACGAACTTCTTGTGCCATTTTATGACGTAGAATAAGGTTATTTCTTACTGGATTGCGTCGCAAATCCAAATAACGATATTTCATCCTGATATCATCGCCTCCATCCGTTTCGTCTTCTATCAAAAAAGGTGGCAATTTGGCTGGGTTTAATATTTTAATACTTTCTACTTTTATCTCAATGTCGCCGGTGGGTATTTTATCGTTTTTTGAAAGTCTTTCCACTACTATTCCAGTGGCTTCAATCACAAATTCTCGACCCAACGAACGGGCTAATTCAAGACTCTCAACAGTTGATTTACCTTCCTCCAACATGAGCTGAGTTATGCCATATCGATCACGCAAATCAACCCAAATCATCCCCCCTTTATCACGTGTTTTTTGTACCCAACCACAAAGGGTAACGGTGGTATTTACATCTGAAATTCTTAATTGACCGTTGGTATGTGTTCTAAGCATTTATTTTTTGTATATTTATTGCAAACCATTTTACTGAAAAGAGGTGCAAAATTACAAAAAAATATTGGGCTTATGAAGTATTTGGTTTTTTACCATTCAAAATGCTATGAACATAAATCCCCAATTTGGAGTTAGAGGCTTATGCATAAAGTAATCGTTGTTGGTGCTGGGATTGCTGGGATTGCCTCTGCAATTAGGTTAAAAGCAAAAGGTTTTGAAGTGGAAGTGATAGAGGCAAACCAATATCCTGGAGGTAAATTGAGCCAAATAGTGGGCAATGGCTATCGTTTTGATGCAGGCCCCTCGCTATTTACTATGCCATACTTGGTGGGTGAACTATTTGAATTAGCAGGTAAAACAACTAGCAAATATTTTGAATATCAACGGCTTGAAGAAATATGCAGCTATTTTTGGGAGGATGGAACCCGCCTTGTAGCCTCAGCAAACATTGAGGAATTTGCCAATGAGATTCAAAATAAATTAAGCGTCGACGCTTCAATAGTAAAAGCTTTTTTGGCAAAAAGCGGTAAAAATTATGCTATTTTAGAAAAGCTATTTTTACAAAAATCATTACATAAATTAAGTACATGGATTGGAAGGGATGCTTGGAAAGGCTATTTGAATATCCTCGATTTGGGCTTGTTTGAAACCATGCATCAAGCCAATCAACGACAATTTGGCAATCCCAAATTGGTGCAACTGTTTGACAGATATGCTACTTATAATGGGTCAGACCCTTATCAAACACCCGCTACTCTAAACATAATTCCTCATTTGGAATATGGTTTGGGAGCCTATTTACCAAAGGGAGGAATGGTGTCTATCACTAACAGTTTAGTGCAATTAGCTAAAGAGATGGGGGTTATTTTTAGAATGGATACCAATGTGAAACGGATTTTGGTGGAAGCTAAAAAAATAAAAGGGGTAGAAATTATTGAAAAAGAGGGGAAAACAACTTTGCTTCCTGCTGATATTGTGGTATCAAATATGGATATTTCAGCGACTTATTACAAGCTTTTACCCGACCAGCCGCCCCCTCAAAAATTATTATCACAACCCAAATCGAGTTCTGGAATCGTATTTTATTGGGGAATCAAAAAACAATTTGAACAATTAGGACTTCATAATATTTTTTTCAGTGAAGATTACAAAAAGGAATTTTCCACAATTTTCCAAAAAAATGAAGTTGACAATGACCCAACTATTTATATCAATATTACCTCAAAATATGAATCAAAAGATGCCCCAAAGGGACATGAAAACTGGTTCGTTTTAATTAATGTGCCCCCTAATTCTGGGCAGAATTGGGAACAAATTATAAAAGAAGCCAGAAAGAATATTCTGAATAAAGTTTCTAAAATTCTTGGAGAGGATATTAGTCAACTAATTGATTATGAGCAGGTATTAGATCCTATAAGTATCGAATTAAGGACGTCCTCCAGTCAAGGGGCACTCTATGGTAATAGTTCAAACAATCGGTTTGCCGCTTTTCTAAGGCATCCAAATTTCTCAAAACAGATTCAAAACTTATATTTTGTGGGGGGGAGTGTGCATCCCGGTGGGGGTATTCCTTTGGCATTAAATTCAGCAAAAATTATGGCAGATATGATTTAATTTGGGAAATACTTCAATCTGTTTATTCTTGAAAATTCATTAATTTAGTAAAAAAAACATCAAAATCTCAAATGAAAAAACTACTATTAATCACTTCGTTATTCAGCTTAACTATCACCCTTTTTGCACAAAATAAATCAAACGACGCTCCTATTTCTCCGCCAAAAGAAGAAAAAATACAATCGCCACTCACTATCCCTTTTAATGTGGATGCCACCATAATTACCCAACATAATACCACCATTTTGGGTCAAAAAGTACCTTATACAGCTACAACGGGTAATTTACCCGTTTTTGACGAGGAGGGAAAATCGATTGCAGGCTTATTTTTCACTTATTACGAACGGTCTGATGTGAAAGATCGCACCTCTCGACCATTGGTTATTTCTTTTAATGGTGGGCCTGGCTCAGCTTCTGTTTGGATGCAAATCGCTTATACTGGTCCGCACGTGCTCAATATCGATGATGAAGGTTACCCGATTCAACCATATGGAGTTCGTGAAAATCCCTATTCGATTTTAGATATTGCAGATGTAGTTTTTGTAAACCCTGTTAACACTGCTTATTCAAGAGCCACAATTGCCAAAGATGCGCAACCAGGCAAGTTTTTTGGCGTAAATGCAGATATTAAATATCTGGCAGATTGGGTGAATACTTTTGTGACAAGATATAATCGTTGGGCTTCTCCCAAATATTTGATTGGCGAAAGTTATGGCACTACCCGTGTTTCAGGTCTTGCTTTGGAGCTACAAAATAAGCAATGGATGTATTTGAATGGGGTTATTTTAGTATCACCAACTGATTTAGGTATTGAACGAGGCATTGCTTCTGATGCCGCATTGAAATTACCCTACTTTGCCGCCACAGCATGGTACCATAAAATGCTCCCTGCCGAATTGCAAAACAAGGATTTGACAGCTATGCTACCTGAGGTAGAGGAATTTACTATGAATGAATTGATACCAGCCATAAGCAAAGGTGGTAATTTGTCTGAAGCGAAACGAAATGAAATAGCTCAAAAAATAGCACGATATTCCGGCTTATCTTCAAAAGTGGTTTTGCAAAATAATTTGGATGTCCCATTAGAATATTTTTGGAAGGAACTTCTTCGTGATCAAGGTTTTACAGTGGGTCGTTTAGACTCCCGATACAAAGGAATTGACAAAAAACTGGCTGGTGACAAACCCGATTTTAACTCAGAACTAACTTCATGGCTTCACTCATTTACCCCAGCCATTAACAGTTATTTACGAAATGAACTGAATTACAAAACCGATCTTAAATACCTAATGTTTGGCCCAGTGAGTCCATGGGATAGAACCAATGATAAAACAGGCGATAATCTACGGCAGGCAATGTCACAAAATCCTTATTTACATGTGATGGTTCAGTCGGGCTACTTTGATGGTGCATGCGACTATTTCAATGCCAAATACAATATGTGGCAGATGGATCCAAGTGGTATTTTACAAAATCGAATGAGCTTCAAAGGCTATCGAAGTGGGCATATGATGTACCTCCGCAGAGAGGACTTAAAGGCTGGTAATGAGGATATTAGACAATTTATTCAAAAATCTATTCCAAAAGCTGGAGTACCTGCTAAGTATTGATGGGTTAATTATAAAACATTCAATTTTCAAAAGTTGTAATTTTTGGAAATTGAATGTTGATTTTTGAAAGTTCTTATATCTTTTTTGAAAATATTATTCATATAAAACAAAAATTCCTCTCAAATTCCTACCTAATCCATCATAATCTAACCCATAGCCCACCACAAATTTAGGTTCAATTTCAAAGCCAACATAGTCAGCTTTTACATCTGTTTTTAGTGCTTTTGGTTTAAATAGTAGTGTGGCAATTTTGATAGAGTTAGGATTTTTTGAATTTAAATAACTTACTATCTCATTGATAGTGAGGCCAGTATCTACTATATCTTCCACAATAATTACCTCCCTATTTTCAATATTTTCGGTTAGCCCCAATACTTCTACCACCTTGCCTTGGCTTGCCATATTTTGATAGGACTGCACCCTTAAAAAGGTAATTTCAGCCCCAATCTCTAGATTCTTAAATAGCTCTGCAGCAAACATAAATGAGCCGTTCAAAACCCCGATGAAAAGGGGTTTTTTATTTAAATAGTCGGAATTTATTTTTTGAGAAATGGCAACCACTCGCTCCATTATTTCTGATTCTGAAATCAATAACTGAAAGCTTTTATCATGAATCTGAATCATCGTAGGGAGTAATAGTTGAGCGTTTTTTTGGTAATTTTGCAAAAAGTAAATCAATACTACTGCATTAATTTTTTATCAATCGCCAAATTTAAAAACTAATCCTAAAGAAACAACGTTTATCAAATAGTTTCAAAATAGGGATAAATAATAAAACATGATTTTTTTAAAGCGTATTTTTTTTCTGAACCGATCAAAAATTGGATTTATTTTTCTCTTTAACTTATTAGTATTCAATACTTTTGCTCAGTGGTGGAACTTTGAAGACGATAGGCAAAAAGATAAAAATGAAATGCTGCTCCAGAACATGGGCGTACAACTAGACGTTGGCGATGCGGTGAATAATATGTACAATTTCAAATTTGCAGAGGCTGAAAGGCAATACAGATGGTTTCACCTAAAAGTACCCACTCATCCAATGCCGTACTTTTTGATGGGTCTGAATGAATGGTGGAAAATTGTACCCAATACTGACAACGCCCTATACGACAGCAAGTGTTTGGCATTGATGGACAGTTGTATTTATTATGCCGACAAAATGTATGACGATACCAAAAATGTGGAATCAGCTTTCTTTTTAGCTGCTGCTTACGCCTTTAAAGGTCGGCTCTATTCCGAACGTAAACGATGGACAAAGGCTGCCTTTGCCAGTAAAAATGCCTTAAAATACTTGGAAATTAGTAAAGGTAAAAGCGAACTCAGTCCTGAACTTTTATTTGGGGATGGCCTATACAATTACTATTCCAAATGGATTCCTGATGAATACCCTTCCTTAAAACCTTTTCTTTGGTTTTTTGCAAAAGGCAATAAACAGGTGGGCATCAAACAGTTAGAAAAAACCGCTTATACGGCTTTTTACACCCGTGTGGAAGCCCGCTATTTCCTATTGCAGATTTATGCCATGGAAAACGAGAATGAAAAATGCTTCGAACTGGCCAAGTATATGCATCAAACTTATCCCGACAATCCATATTTCCATAGATATTATGCACGGCAGTCGTTTGTCAACGCCAATTTTGTGGATGCAGAGCGGGAGTCGTTGGAGATTTTGGATAAAATAAAAAATTTGTACCCGGGCTATGAGGCAACTTCAGGTAGATATGCCGCTTATATTTTGGCCTATGTAAATAAAAATGTGAAGCGTGATCCGGATGTTGCCAAACAATATTATAAGCTGGCCATGGATTATGCCAAACAAAATAAAGCTTCTGATTCTGGATACTATTTATCTTCAGAATTGGAGTTGGGCAAAATGGCCGAAGCAGCAGGAGAATATGAAGAGGCGATGAACTATTATAAAGACGTGGTAGATAAGGCAGAGCGCAAAAGCACCCAACATGAAGAAGCCAAAAAATTGGTAAAAACATTGAAGGTGAAAATTAGAAAGAAACGATAATTATTGGTTCTAATTTTTAATACTTTAATCTAAAAAATCTTTAATTATAAAAGGTAGAATGATCAATATAGTGGTGGCAACAGCTAAAAATAATGTGATTGGGGCAGACAATAAGCTGCTTTGGCATTTGCCTGCAGACATGCGCTTTTTTCGATTACTTACCACTGGACATATTGTGATTATGGGTCGCAAAACTTACGATTCTATAGGAAAGCCACTACCTAATCGGGAAAATATCATTATTAGCCGAGACAAAAAACTGAATATTGAAGGATGCTATGTGGTAAATTCTTTGGAAAGGGCATTAGAAAAATCTCAATCTATTAACTCGACTTTTACAAAAGAAAGCCAAAAAGAAGTATTTATAATTGGAGGGGAACAGATCTATCAATTGAGTATCAATCTTTGTCAAAAATTGTATATTACCGAGGTAAATGCTAATTTTGAGGGAGATGCCTTTTTTCCCAAAATTGATCCTTTTGATTGGAAAGAAGACTCAAGAGAAAGCTATCAAAAAGACGAAAAAAATAATTTTGATTATGAATTTGTGGTCTATAATCGAATCAATTAAAACTAATCCTTAGTCCATAAATCCTAATCAATTGTATTTAAAAATTATTGCGTTTTTTTTATTAAACCTAGTAGGCTTTTGGGGCATTGCTCAAAAAAAGGCAAAAGGAAGCACCCCACTTATTTTTCCAATTCCGCCAGATTCGCCAATTAGGTTGTTTTATATTCAACGGAGCAATAATTCCAATACCGTTATTTATGATGCTAATCTGCTCAAAAACAGCAGCTTAAATCCAAAAGAGCCCGTACATACTTATTGGATTCGATATGCGGAGGGTGGTGTCAAAGAAGAGCTATCAACTATTCAAAGAACACTCGCTTACGGTCTTCATACCAATAAAATGAAAGACAATATTGGCAGTTATGAGGGTTATTTTTTTGCTTATCGAAAAAGAAAATTTGTAGTGAAGTTGAATAAAGATAATGAGCCAATTGCACTATTCCCAATCAATGGTAAGTTGCAAATATTGGATCATGTATGGGTGCAGGTGGAAGAGGCGGGCCTTACTCCAAAAATACCTTATATAGAACTTTTTGGGAAAGATATCAAGTCAGGCCTGCCAGTTTATGAAAAGTTTGTCCCTTAGCTAAAACCAATATGCTCAGTAAGGAAGAAATAAACAGATACCAAAAGCATATTTTCTTGCCAGAAATTGGCCTTGATGGTCAAGAAAAACTCAAAGCTGCAAAAGTGTTGGTGGTTGGCGCTGGTGGCTTAGGCTGCCCTGTTTTGCAATACCTTTCGGCGGCTGGTATCGGCGTTTTAGGTATCGTAGATGGTGATCAAGTGGCACTTTCCAATCTTCAACGGCAGATTTTGTATAAAGCTGATGACATTGGTAAACCAAAAGCCATCACGGCGGCTAATAACCTTTCTGCCAATAATAAGCATACTGATTTTCAGGTATTTACACAATTTTTAAAACCTGAGAATGCTTCAGAAATAATTCAAAATTTTGATATTGTAGTGGATTGTACTGATAATTTTACAGTCCGCTATCTAATTAATGACGAATGCGTAGCCCAAAATAAACCATTTGTTTATGGGGCCATTCATCGCTTTGAAGGACAAGTTTCGGTATTTAATTATTTGCAAAAAGATGGCTTATTGGGGCCTACTTACCGATGCCTCTTCCCCAATCAACCCTCTGAAAATGAAATACCCAACTGTGCCACTGTGGGGGTTTTAGGCATTCTGCCAGGTACGATTGGCCTCTATCAAGCAAATGAAGTAATCAAAATGATTCTTGGAATTGGTGAAGTGCTCTCAGGGCAATTATTATTGGTGGATCTGCTGAACAATACTCAGCAGAAAATAAAAATCAAACGAACTTTGAGTGATGAGACAAAAAATAAGAGGCCAGAGAAAAAAGAGGAGAAGTTAAATTCAATAATAAATTCAAAACCAAATATTACGCCAATAAATGAATTATCCGTTTTTGAATTGGAAAAAATGATTGCTGAAAAGGCTGATTTTCAGTTGATTGACGTGCGGTTAGATTATGAATACGGTATTTGCCACTTACCCAATGCGCAGCTAATTCCATTGAATGATATTGAAAATAAAGTCAACCAAATTTCAAAAAATAAGCCTGTAATATTTTATTGTCATCATGGTATGCGCAGTGCTCATGCCATTAAAACATTGATGAAAATAGAAAGTTTTGATAACCTATTCAATCTAGAGGGAGGTATTGATGAATGGGCTCGAGAAATTGATTTAGAAATGGAAAGGTATTAGATAGTTGTGAGTGGTGAGATATGAGTGATGAGTTTTTCATAAAAAGGACTTTATCTTCTTACAAATATTTTCCATTTCAGATGCCTCAACCTTTATTTTGGGTAGGGTGAAATTGAGGTCATTTGCGGAGTTCATTGGCACCATATGTACATGGGCATGAGGCACTTCTAGACCGATAACGCTCAATCCAATTCGCTTACATGGAACAGCTTTCTTAAGAGCAGGTGCAATGGATTTAGCAAATAGAAAAAGGTCACTAAGTAGTTGGTTATCAAGGTCAAAAATATAATCAATTTCTTTTTTAGGTACTACTAAAACATGCCCTTTCACCAAAGGAAAAGCATCTAAAATAGCCAAAAACTGTTCATTTTCAGCTATTTTATAAGAAGGTATCTCTCCATTAATTATTTTGGTGAATATTGATGACATCTCAATTTAGGGTTTTTGATTAACGATTTTTATTCGGAACTAAGCAAAAGATATAGATATTTTGATTTTAAGCTCATATCTCGATACTCAAACTACATATCCCCCAGTCCAATTTCCAATATTTCAAACTCCACTTTTCCTGCTGG
>JAZKGO010000067.1:0-1772 GCA_040385875.1 Bacteroidota bacterium | reverse complement strand
AAAGAAAAAATAGATTTAATTGAAGTGTATAAGATTTTGTAGAATCAACTACTATTTCGGCCATAAATAAGCCTTTATGGACCTAAAATTTTAAAAAAAATGCCAAGGGGTTCCTTGGCATTTTTTATTTTTAGCTAAATCCAGTAAATTGTAATTGTATTCATTTTACACCCTTCATCAATGAGAAAATATAAATTTAGTTTATTGGTTTTTGCGATTATAATTCAAACAATTGGTTGCAAAACGAATAAAAGCAGTAAAACGGTAGTCCAAGAAAACAAAGTTGAAGAAAGCACTGGGTTCTACCAATTTCTAAACGAAGACCCTAATGCTTCCCCGTTTTTTGCGAAAAAAGAAGGTGTTTTTGCCTACAATGGCATGGTAGCGTCGGCTCATCCCGAAGCTTCGAAAGTAGGGGCAGAAATCCTCAAAGCTGGGGGCAATGCCATAGACGCAGCAGTGGCTGTTAGTTTTGCTTTAGCCGTAGTTCATCCCGCTGCAGGAAATATTGGGGGCGGTGGATTTTTGGTTTACCGTGATGCCAATGGCAGTAATTATAGTCTAGATTATCGTGAAAAGGCCCCTTCTGATGGCTACAGGGACATGTATTTAGATAAAAACGGCAATGTGATAAAGGGTTTGAGTTTAAACGGACACTTAGCCTCAGGTACGCCAGGCTCAGTAGATGGTTTGGTGCAAATGCATGAGAAATTTGGAAGCCTCCCATGGGCAAAACTATTAGAACCCGCCATTACATTAGCTTTCAACGGAGTAAAGCTAACCGAAAGAGAGGCCAGAGGTCTGAATCGCATAAAAGCCGACCTTGAAAACTATAGCCCAGGTAAAAAATATTTTATCAAAAATGATGGAACTGAATGGGCGACGAATGATTTATTAATTCAATCGGATTTGGGCAATACCTTAAAGAGAATTCAGGAAAAAGGGCGAGCAGGCTTTTATGAGGGCAAAACGGCCGAATTGTTATTAGCAGAAATGGACGAAGGCTGTGGAATAATCAGTCAAAAAGATTTGGATAACTATAAAGCACAATGGCGTGAACCAATCGCTACTAATTATAAAAACTTCAAGATTATAGGTATGCCCCCACCCTCTTCGGGCGGTATTGCATTAGCTCAATTAATGGAAATTGTGGAAGATTATCCTTTAGCCAAATGGGGATGGCACCAAGACTCAACCACACAAGTGATGATTGAAGCTGAAAGAAGAGTCTATGCTGACCGATCAAAATGGCTGGGAGATCCAGATTTTGCAAAAGTACCGAAGGCAGAACTACTTGATAATGAATATATTAAAAGACGTTTCAAAGATTTCAGTTTTTCAAAAGCCACCGATAGCAAACAAATTGAGCCGGGCCTGATTCCTAACCATGAAAGCACCGAAACAACACATTTTTCCATTGTAGACAAACAAGGAAATGCAGTAGCCATTACTACCACATTGAACAATAGCTATGGCTCAAAAGTAGTGGTGGAAGGTGCTGGCTTTTTCTTAAACGATGAAATGGATGATTTTTCTATCAAACCAGGCGAACCCAATATGTATGGCCTCCTTGGTTATGAAGCCAATTCAATCAGACCCAACAAAAGGATGCTCTCAAGCATGAGCCCAACCATTGTCGAAAAAGAGGGCAAATTGTTTTTGGTGGTAGGTACACCGGGGGGATCCACTATTATTACCTCAGTTTTTCAAGTGATTGTCAATGTTTTAGAGCATAAAATGGGGATGCAGGAGGCTGTAGATGCACTCAGATT
>JAZKGO010000066.1:16741-23262 GCA_040385875.1 Bacteroidota bacterium | reverse complement strand
GTCAAATCTGAAATAACCGTTCCATTCATTGATTACATCGTGGTGCTCAGTATATAGCCAGCCAGCTATTTTCGGGTATTTTCGAAAAGTATTAATCATTCGATGGTAGTCCCAGCTATAATCCACATCGCCTGTGCTACCTTCATAACCCCAAACATTGCCACACTCTGAATTGATATTGGGAACGTCAGTTTGTGTAAAGCCTTTTTCATAATGGAAGTTGCTACCGATAAATGTTTTGGCATCTATTTCTTTTAAATGCGCCTCCCAACCAAGGCCTGGTAAATATTCGTGCCAGCTATTGAGATCGGTTTCTGTATGGCCTGCTCCGCAACAAATGGAGTTATCTTCCACTAAACGGGTGGCGTCCAATGATTTAGCTAACCGATAAACAGAAGCCACCCATTTTTGCGTTTCAGGCAAATAGATATTTTGATTTTTGCCCTCTACCATTTGTTTGCTTTTTAAACCCCAGGTTTCGTTAAAAGTAATCCATGAAAAAATTGAAGGGTGATTATAATCCCGTTTTATCATTTCTTTTAAGGTATATTCAGACTCGTTTCTGGCATTTTGATCGGGTTCTCCCCAAAAATTAGGCAAGTCAGACATCACCAAAAGGCCTAATTTGTCAGCCCAATAGAGTTTTCTTGGCACATCCACTTTAATATGCGTTCTGATACCGTTTAGTCCTATTTTTTTAGCCAAAACAATTTCATTTTTCATAAACTCGTCCGTTGGGAAAGTATAAAAGCCAGTTGGATGATAAGACTGATCCAATGCGAGTTGCACATAGATGGGTTTATCGTTGAGTGAAATATATTTATAATCAGTATTGGGCAAATTCATAGTGCTAATTTTTCGCATTCCGAAATAGGATTTCACTTGGTCGTTGCCCAATTTTGCTGTTACATTGTAAAGAAAGGGATCCTCTAAGTTCCATAAATGAGCATTAGGGATTGATATGGTATAGCTTTGTTTGGTATTACCTTTCAAAAATTTAACTTTCTTACTAATATTTGTGGCTTCTATCGAAAGCAACAAATCCAATGTTTTAGTGGCTGGTTCATTCAAATAAATGGTAGCTTCCACTTCATTTTTATCAATATTGGGTGTAAAATGAAGGGCCTCCAAATAGTTTTGTCCCCTCGCTTCCAAATAGATAGTTTGCCAAATACCTCGGGCATTGCCATAGCCTTGCTTGCCATAGAGGGTAAAATCCCGACGTTTATCGTCCACCTTTATGACTATGTTTAGTGGTTTGCCAAACTTAGGCTCCTTTATTTCAAAAGCGAAAGGAGTATAGCCACCTTGATGCTCTCCAATTTTCACTCCATCTACATAAACGGTTGTAAGCCAGTCAGATGCACCAATATTCAAGAATATTTTTTTGCCCTTCCATGAGGGATTAATATTTATTTTTTTAGAGTACCAGGCAATATCAGCTTCATCTTTCACTTCCGAAAGTGGGGCACCCCATGGAAAAGGAACTAATATTTTTTTGCTAAAATTTTTACTTCCATTCTGCCAGTTTTCTGCCGTTCCGGCATCCGCTTTATCAAATTCAAAATCCCAGTGTCCGTTCAGATTTTGCCATTCTTTTCTTTCAAAGTCTGGCCTTGGATGCTCTGGGAGCGGGATTTCTTGTGAAAAAGTAAAAAAGCTTATTAATGTTAATTGTAATAAAAGTACAGTCGACTTCATGAGTGTAGAATTGTTTTGAGAATTTTGAATAGGTAATATTTTAAGGTAATTATTTTACACTAAGTTAAGGTTTTCTTTCAAACTGCTTATCCCGATTATACATAAAAAAATCCTTGAAAGTTTAATGATTTCTTTCAAGGATTTCAAATAAGTAGGTTAATAAAAAACTATACTAAATACTTCTTCCAAAACTCAATCGTTCTTCCCCATGCCAATTTAGCAGCAGCTTCATTGTAGCGGGCACCTGAGGTATCGTTGTGAAATGCATGATTTACACCGTCATACATGTGTAATTCATATTTTTTATTATTGGCTTTCAAGGCTTCTTCGTAATCTTTTATGCCAGCATTTACACGTTCGTCCAAGCTAGCATAGTGCAATTGAATTGCGGCACTTATTTTGGGTACTTCGGCTGCTGTGGCTTGTCTTCCATAAAATGCAACGGCGGCTTTCAAATTCGGCACGTTTACTGCTAAACTATTGGCCATGGCACCGCCCCAACAAAAACCAACGCATCCATATTTACCGTTTGAGTCTTTTCTAGTATTCAAAAAATCAAACGCTTTTACGAAATTGGCAGTGTTTTCTTCTGGTTTTAGCGTACCAAATGCCGCTCTTGCTTCATCTTCATTGGCAGGAGCTGGGTTCAAAGTTGACAAAATATTGGGGGCAATTGCCAAGAAGCCTGCTTTGGCTGCTCGTCTTGCAACATCCTCAATATGAGGTGTTAAGCCTCTGTTTTCATGAATCACCACTACTGATGGGTACTTTCCATCTGCTTTTGGTCTAGCCAAATAAGCTTTCATTTCGCCATTTACACCAGCATAAGTAATATATTCAGTGTGTAAGTCTTCTTCCGTACTTTGAGCAATTGCATAATTACTTTCTAAAAGGGGTAATACCGCCATTGCAGCCGTCATACCACCTGTCAATTTACTCAGTTTTTCCAAAAATACATTTCTTGAAAGTGGTTTATGGGTATACTCATCGTAAAGGTTGATTATTTCCTGCTTCATGGATTTTATGTTTAAAAATTTAGTCTCAAATATAGTGAAATTTGATAGATAATTGATGGAGAATCAGGACAGTAAATCATTTTGCTTGAATTCCTGATGGGAGGCCTTATTTTTGCAAAACGATTCAATTTGAGTGGTCACTTAATAATTTTAAAATGAAAAAAAACTTATTTTTTGGTCTGTTTTTAGTTTTGTCTTGCCGATTATTGGCACAAACAAATGATCTTAAACTGATTACAGTGAAAGGCAATAATTTTGTAAGTTCAGATGGTAAGCCATTTATTTTCAGAGGTTTAAATATTGCTGATCCAGATAATTTAGTAAAAGCTGGACATTGGAATAAGGCATTTTTTCAAGAAATCAAAAACTGGGGAGCGAATGTGGTTCGCTTTCCGGTACATCCACGATCATGGCAGGCATTAGGCAAGGAAAATTATTTGAAAATAATGGATGAAGGGGTCAACTGGGCTAGAGAAATGGGAGTTTATGTGATTATCGACTGGCACACTATTGGTAATTTACGAACTGAAATGTACCAGGCGGATGGGTATGAGACTACCCAAAAGGAAACTTTCGAGTTTTGGCGAACGATGGCTAAGCATTATAAAGGGAATAATACAGTTGCTTTTTTTGAATTATTTAATGAACCAACTACTTATAGCGGTCAACTAGGCACCTGCTCTTGGGCAGATTGGAAAGCACTCAATGAAGAAATGATTGGAATCATTCGAGCCAATGGCGGCACTGCTATTCCGCTTGTGGCTGGTTTTAACTGGGCTTATGACTTAACTGAAATTGCCAAAAATCCTATTAATGCTGAAGGGATTGGCTATGTTTCGCATCCTTATCCAATGAAACGGCAAAAGCCTTGGGAAGCACAATGGACCAAAGATTGGGGGTTTGTGAAAGATAAATATCCCTTGATTTTGACAGAAATAGGTTTTTCATTGAAAGATGAAATTGGGGCACATGTACCTGTTATTGACGACGGAAGCTATGGCGATGCAATTACTCAATATTGCGACCAAAAAGGGATTTCTTGGGTGGTTTGGGTATTTGATCAGCGGTGGGCTCCTCGAATGTTCTCTGATTGGAATTTCACTCCAACTACGCAAGGAAAATATTTTAAAAAGGCTTTATTGGATAGGGTAGGGAGGTAGATTTGTCAACTATTTTCAAAATAAAGTGGTATCCAACCGCTTAATAAATATTTCTGCAATTTTAATGGAGAAAATTCTTTTTTTATAATTTGAACAGCAATTTTTGTTTAATTTTTTGAGAATAATTAAGATCAAAGTTTAAACATTAAAAATCATGAAAAGAAACATTTTAATCTTTACAAGCATTTTATTGTTAAGCTCATTAAGTTGCAGCAAATCGAAAAAGTCAGACCCAGCAGCTTGCTCGAATAATGCTTCAGGAGAATATTCCGCTGCGTTAACAGCGTTTACATCAGACCCTACCAACAAAATAAAATGCCAAGCATATATAACTGCTGTAGGAAAGTTGGTTAATTGCCCTGGGGTAACGGCCGACGTAAAAGCTGCCTATGAAGCTTCTGTGCAAGATAACCCTTGTAACGGTTTGTAAATTTTTGCAGGTTTTTAGCTCATTTTCAAAACGATTTTCAACTAATTGAAAAATGTTTTGAGGTTCTTGATAATTTATAAAAGACCAAGAATGGGAAAAACAATTCAGGGCTTAAATAGGCTCCCCGATAGCTATAACCTTTTTTGACCAATTTATTTCACCTTAAAATCTTCGTCTAAAAAGCGCCATAAGCTATGTAAGTGCTGAATGGCACCATCACGATTAGTCATTTCAAAACTGAAATTCGGAGCATAAATTCTGTAATAATGCAACTTTGAAGTATCATTTGTACCCATCCAAGCAAATCTGATATTATTTACATTTCTCAGCATCGCATTCATTTTATCATTGGCTAGTTCAGCGTTAAGGTTCTCAACCCAAGAATTCATCAGTTCGAAAACCATATCTTGTTGTTTTTTGGTCATCTCAGTAAATAGTACCCCTTTTGATTCTTTAAAGAAAGGCTCTAATCCTGTTTGAGCCATTGGGTCAGCATTGGTTGGGTGAGTACCCAATGTAGCAGTTGATTGTTGGCTGGCAGTCAAAGAGTTAAATAAATCTTTACCCACTTCGTTTTCCGTTTTCATGATATAGCGACCCGCAAAAGGGCCAGCACTTGTCAGGGCAGGATTAATTCCAGTGAACATTGGCGAGCAGGTAACTCCGTTAGCCGAATAAGTAAGATTGAGAGAAATATGATGACCTTCAAATTTCCAACCCCATATTTTGCCTTCTGCAGGATCGCCAAATATACTCACCCAATATTTTTCGTGGCCATATCGCTGGGCGATCGGGCTATTCGCATTGGTAAGTCTCTGTTTGATATCTTCATCGTATTGCATAATAAACATCACCTTTAGGTAGCCATTTTCACTTAGAACAGATTGTAATAGGTTATGCACATGTATTTTCTGATTGTCTTTTATATCATTCATCCACAGGCCTTCACGTGTCACTTGTTCCATCGGTAAGTTTGACCATTGAGTACGATTTGGAGCTTCGAAGGCAAATAGTGCTTTTGCTTTTTGCTCATTAGAAAGGCTTTCTATGAATGCTTTTGCCGCAATAACAGATGCTTTTTGATTAAAATTTGTTTGTGCTTTAACTGAAAATAGTGAAATAGAAAATAAAAGGATAAGGGCTTTTTTCATGAAGAGGTTTTTTTTAAAGAATAGGTTTGACGATTGTAAAAGTAATCAAATTTCTAATTTTATTGTTGATTGTTTGTAGGGCAGGGCAAACACATTTAAAACTATTTCTTAATTTTTGGCAAATATTAAAAGAAATCGGAAGCAAAAAGTCCTTCGCAATAGGAGAAGGATTTAGGAGGAGGTTAAAAGACTTTGAATCTAACCAGATCAGTCTTAAATGCTCTTATTCTGTTTGCAAGGCTAATTTTATTTAAAATTTAATTTTTTTCCGTAACTTCATCGACTATTCATATAAGATAATTTATCTTGATAGTTTATTCATTACTAACTCTTTAACTAATTATTATGAAAAAATTCACCTCTCTAACCGTTCAAATGTATTATGTTGCTCTTACCGGATTACAACTGATTTTTGTGCCAAATATGATGCTGGCAACTTTTGGCATAGCGCCCACCAACGAAATTTGGATACGAAATCTTGGTGTTATTGTATTTATATTAGCCATATTATACTATGCCATTCGCAAAACCAGCGATATGGAAGTAGTAAAAGCCACTATTTGGGGTAGATTGGTGGCGGCTACTGGCATCATTGTTTTAGCACTTTATTCCTCTCAACCCATCCTGATTCTTTTTGCAACGGTGGATATCGCTACTTCTGCATGGACTTGGATGGAGCTTAAAGGCAAATAATTTAGATTTTTTTTGGAAATATTAAATTTAGTTTTAAACTTTGTTCAAAAATTAACCAATTGGTTAAACTATTTAGTTGAATTAATTAGTTAGCCTATAAAACAATGGAAATTAGCACTGAAGAGAAGATATTAGCAGCCGCCGAAAATATATTTTTGAGAGATGGTTATGGTGGTTCAAGAATGCAGGATATTGCCGATTTGGCAGGGATTAACAAAGCAATGCTCCATTATTATTTTCGATCCAAGGACAAGCTTTTCGAAAAAATCTTTGATAAGAATGTAAAAATGGTGTTTCCTCAAATTGCTGGGCTCATCACAGATTCCATGTCATTTCAAGAGGTGGTTTTTGTATTTATTGAAAAATATAT
>JAZKGO010000066.1:11350-16641 GCA_040385875.1 Bacteroidota bacterium | reverse complement strand
GATTTTGATGAAACTCAATTTGAAATATTTATTGAAAATAGGATTGAGGAGCTGAAAAAATACGTAGCAGCCATTTTAAAACCTTGATAATTATTGTGTTGTGAATTAAGGTGCTATATTTTGAGATTCTACCTAAATACAATTTCTTTGGTTGAGAAAGGTGGCTTAAAAGTCCTCTCAGCAGGAGAGGGCTGGGTGAGGTTTTTTTGTAAGAAATTTAGTTTAAAATGTAATCAACTATATAAATATATATACATGAAAAATTTGTTGTTATTTGGTGCTATTATTTTTAGCCTTACTAGCGAAGCCCAAATTAGTTTGGAAGCTTGCATTGAAGCAGCTGAAAAAAATTCTTCTCAGACGCAATTGATTCAACTGGTAAAGCAGGCCGAAATTTTACAAATCAACGCTTTGAATAAAAATTTACTTCCTCAAGCTTCCATTGGAGGGCAAGCTACTTGGCAGTCAGCAGTGACGAGTTTTCCTTTAAAATTACCGAATATTGAAGTGCCCACCATTCCAAAGGATCAATACAAAGCTACTTTTGATTTTAATCAAACTATTTGGGATGGTGGCCAACTTAAAGGTCAAAAACTACTTACCAATGCCAGTACCAATACCGAGATCAAAAATATTGAATCCAATATTTTCCAATTAAGGGAGCAAATCTCTAACCTATATTTTGGCGTTTTGTTGGCCAGTAAACAATATGAACTCTCAAAAATTAGTCAGAATGACATTCAAAATCAGTTGAATAGGGCAAAAGCTAATATTCAAAATGGAACTGTAATCAAAAGTAGTGGACTGGCCTTAGAAGCTAAGTTGATAGAAATCAACCAATTACAACGAGAAATTAGAAGTAGAAAATTGGCAGCTTTGAATGGTTTGACTATATTGACTGGCTTGGATATCAATGAAAATTCTGACTTAAGCCAGCCACAAAATCTTGTAAATGACAATGCAAATATTAATCGACCCGAACTTTATTATTTTGATGCTCAAGAACAAATGTTGAATGCCAACAAAAGTATAACAGATGCTAAATACAGACCTAAGCTGGCCTTATTTGGCACAGCTGGTTATGGTAGGCCTGGCTTAAACTTTCTTTCTCCCGATTTTGGTAGCTATTTTATAGGTGGTTTGTCACTAAAAATACCTGTTTCTCAAATTTATACTCAATCGAAAGGGCTTGATTATCAGTTAATTGATATTAATAAACTAAAAATTGGAAAGCAAAAAGCACTTTTTGTGCAACAAGTAAGGTTGAAATTGGGTAGTCTCAATGAGGAAGCAGCTAAGCTAACTGATCAGATTATAGAAGATGAAAAACTAATCAAAATTAGAGCTGAAATTAAGAAAGCATCAGCTAATAAGCTAGAAAATGGAGTGGCTACGGTAAGTGAGTTTTTAACTGATTCAGACAATGAATCAATTGCCATGGAAAACTTGGTTTTACACCAAATTCAATTAATGCAAGTTCAAAATGCCATCAAACTTGCCTTGGGAAACAAATAATTTAATTGTTAAAATAGATAAACAAAATGAAAATAGCTGGTTATAATTTTATATCTAAAGCATTGCTATTCAGTGGTTTAATAGCATGCCATTCGTCAGATCAAGACTTTGATGCGACAGGTGTTTTTGAGGCCGAAGAGGTGATCGTTTCAGCCGAATCAACCGGTAAAATACTCAATTTTAATTTTTCAGAAGGGGATAATTTGAAAGCTAATCAAGAAGTGGCTCAAATTAATTGTGATAATATTGATTTACAAAAAGAACAAGTTGAAGCCAGTATTGCGGCATTGAAATTACGTCAAAATGAATCAGGCCCGCAAGTACAAATATTAATGAAACAAGCTGATAATCAGCGAGCTCAGTTGAATACTCAAAAGATACAGTTAAAGGTTTTAGATAAAGAAAAAAGCCGACTACAAAAATTAGTAGCGGCTGAAGCAGCCCCTCAAAAACAACTTGACGATTTGGAAGGCCAAATGGATATTTTACAAAAACAAATGGAAGGGACACAAAGCCTAATCGCACTGACAAACCAACAAATTGCCTCACAGAAAGCACAAACAAATATTCAGAATAGAGGTGTTTTGAGCGAATCGCAACCACTTAAAGTAAGGGTAGCTCAGATTGATGAGCAGCTGGGTCGTTGTAAAATTTTTAATCCAATTGGCGGGACTATTTTAGTGAAGTATGCTCAAAATCAGGAAGTTATAGTGGCGGGAAAGCCAATTTATAAAATTGCAGACATGAGTAATATGGTGCTGAGAGCGTATATTGCGGGCACACAATTAGGTCAGGTAAAGGTGAATCAGCCAGTTAAAATATTTATCGACAATGGGAAGGAAAGTTATAAAGAACTCACGGGAACGATTAGTTGGATTGCCAGCAAATCGGAGTTTACTCCTAAAACTATTCAGACAAAAGATGAGCGTGCCAATTTGGTATATGCAACTAAAATTAAAGTCAAAAACGATGGATTTATTAAGATTGGCATGTACGGGGAGGTGCGGTTTTAATAGGTATCAGGTATGAGGTTTCAGGTTTGTGGTTTTATGTATTCTGGGTAAAGAATCTATTCACAGCTAAAAGAACAAGAATTTAACCGCTCAATCACAATCAATTATAATTCTAACTAAATGATTTCCATCCAAAATATCACCAAAACCTATGAGAAGGGCACTATTAAAGCCCTTGATAAGGTGACCTTTACAGTAAATGAAGGGGAGCTTTTTGGGTTGATAGGGGCGGATGGAGCTGGTAAATCGACGCTTTTTAGAATATTGACTACCTTATTGATTCCTGATACTGGAACTGCCTCAGTGGCTGGCTTTGATGTCGTAAAAGATTATAAGGAAATCAGAAAGATTGTGGGTTATATGCCAGGCAAATTTTCACTGTATCAAGAGCTCAGCATTGAAGAAAACCTTAATTTTTTCGCTACTGTTTTTGGAACAAGTCTCGCCGAAAATCTTCATTTAATTGAGGAAATTTACGTGCAAATCGAGCCTTTCAAAAAGCGGTTGGCAGGCCAACTTTCTGGCGGGATGAAACAAAAATTGGCATTGTGCTGTGCATTAATCCATGAACCCAAAGTGTTGTTTTTGGACGAGCCCACCACTGGGGTAGATCCAGTTTCGAGAAAGGAATTTTGGGAAATGTTAGGTCGGCTAAAGGCGAAGGGCATCACCATTTTAGTCTCCACACCCTATATGGATGAAGCCAAATTATGTGATAGAATAGCACTGATTCAAAATTCAAAAATATTGGAGGTTGATACTTTGGGAGGTGTTTTGAATAAAAACAAACAAAATTTGTGGTCAGTGAATACCCAGTCCAATCGCTTTGAATTGATGAAAGATTTAAGGGCCTTTCCAGATACTATTTCTTGTTTTGCCTTTGGCCAAAATCAACATTTGGAACTGAAGCCTGCTCCTAATAATTCACTTGATTTGAAGAATTATTTAATAAAGAAAGGACATCAAGGTATTGAAATTGAGTCGATTAGCCCAGATATTGAAGACACATTTATAAAGCTGATGCAAGATGGATGAAAGGGAAATAGTCATAAAAACGAAAAACCTCACTCGCAAGTTTGGCGATTTTGTGGCGGTTGATGCTATCTCATTTGAAGTGAAGGCTGGCGAAATTTTTGGCTTTCTAGGGGCTAATGGAGCGGGTAAAACTACTGCCATGCGTATTTTATGTGGGCTTCTTTCTCCCAGCTCTGGGGAGGCTTCGGTGGCCGGCTTTGATGTGTACAAACAAAATGAGGAGATTAAGAAAAACATTGGCTATATGAGTCAAAAGTTTTCCTTATATGAGTCCTTGACGGTGAAGGAAAATATCGAATTTTTTGGGGGAATCTATGGACTTTCAAAACAAGATTTAATTGTTAAAAGTGACGCACTTATCAAAAGATTAGGTTTGGAAAATGAGGCCAATAAGTTAGTAGGCTCGTTGCCATTGGGCTGGAAGCAAAAAATATCTTTTTCAACGGCCATATTGCATCAGCCCAAAATTGTGTTTTTGGATGAGCCTACTGGAGGAGTGGACCCGATTACCAGAAGGCAGTTTTGGGATTTGATTTATGAGGCTACGGCCTCAGGGATAACTGTTTTTGTTACCACTCATTATATGGACGAGGCCGAATATTGTGATAGAGTATCCATCATGGTGGATGGGTCGATTGCTGCCTTAGATACCCCTAAAAACCTAAAAAATGACTTTGAAACGGATTCAATGGAAGGAGTATTTTTGAAATTGGCGAGAAAGGCGAAGAGGGGGGGATTGTGAATTATGAATTATGAATTATGAATGTTGAATTTTGACTGCTAAATGACGAATGGCAATTGCTGAATTCTAAAGGCCGAAAGCTGACTGCTGAAAGCCGACTGCCGAAAGAAAATCCAAAATCAATAGAACCGGCCAATTACCATTAACCACTAAAATCTAACCACTAAAAACTAACAACCAACAACTAAAATTATGGGTCTTTTTTTCGCATTTATTAAAAAGGAATTTTGGCATGTATTGCGGGATACTCGCAGTCTAGTCATACTCTTGGGCATGCCTGTGATGATGATGCTTATGTTTGGTTTTGCCCTTTCAAACGAGGTGAAAAATTCAAATATTGCGGTTTGGGATCAATCAAAAGATGAAAGCACTCAGTTTTTGACAAATCGTTTTGAACAAAGTAGGTATTTTTCTGTGGCTCAATTTTTGAAAAGTGAGGCTGAAATCGAACAATGTTTCAAGAAAGGTGAAATAAGAATGGTAGTTATTTTTCCTGCCAATTTTAGAGAAAATTTATTGCACGAAAATAAAGCCCAAATTAGAATGGTAGGGGATGCTTCGGATCCCAACACTGCCAATATTATGATTAATTATGCCTCAGCCATAATCAGGGATTATCAAAATGAATTACTGGGAGAAATGAAAATGCCCTACTCTATTGATTTGGAAACCAGCATGTTATATAATCCAAAATTATCTAGCACTTTTAATTTTGTGCCAGGGGTAATGACTCTTATCCTCATGTTGCTTGGCGCCATGATGACCTCCGTATCCATTGTGAAAGAGAAAGAAAAAGGCACCATGGAGATATTATTGGTATCGCCAATGAAGCCTCTTATGGTGGTGATATCCAAAGCCATTCCTTATTTATTTTTATGTTTTATTGACGTAATATTAATCTTGCTTTTGGCTTATACCGTTTTAGAAATGCCTATTCGGGGCAATCTTTTTTTGCTTTTATCCGAATCTATCCTCTTCATATTCAC
>JAZKGO010000066.1:9526-11250 GCA_040385875.1 Bacteroidota bacterium | reverse complement strand
TGGAAGCAGACACTTATTTTGTTTTTGATGACGCTCTTTTTTCTCGGCCTTGCTTTGAGAAAGTTTAAAATACGATTAGAATGAGACAGGAGACTTAAAGCCCTCTCCACGGGAGAGGGTTGGGTGAGGTTAATATAGTAATTTAATTTACCGTGTACTAAATGAGAAATCTTAAATACATATTACAAAAAGAATTCCGATTGATTTTTAGGGATAAAACCATCCTAAGAATGATGTTTATCATGCCAATTGTTCAGCTGATTTTGATTCCATTGGCGGCAGATTATGAAATTAAGCACCTGTCAATCAGCGTAATAGATCAAGATCATTCCAGCTATTCAAGGCGACTGATTGGAAAGTTTACTGCCTCCAATTATTTTCAATTGGCTAGTTTGGAATCCTCTTATTCCAATGCTTTGGAAACGATTGGCAACAATAAAACGGATATTGTTTTAACGATTCCAGCTCATTTTGAAAAAACTTTAATCAAAGAAAATAAAGCAAAACTGCATTTAGCAGCCAATGCGGTGAGTAATATAAAGGCTGGTTTAGGCGCTAGCTATGCCGCACAAATCATTGGTGACTTTAACAACGAAATCAGAAATGAATGGCTGCAATTACCCAAATTTAACGATTTGCCCCAAATTGAAATCAGCACGGGTAGTTGGTACAATCCACATACCAATTATAGCCTTTTTATGGTACCAGGTATTTTGGCTATTTTGGTGACAATGGTTGGTAGCTTTTTGGCAGCCTTAAACATTGTTTCTGAAAAAGAAATCGGAACGATTGAACAAATAAATGTGACCCCAATCAAAAAGTACCAATTTATCTTGGGTAAACTTATTCCTTTTTGGTTATTGGGCTTATTCACGATGACACTGGGGATGATTGTTGCATTTCTGGTTTTCGGAATCATTCCTGTAGGCTCTTATTTAACGATTTATGGTTTTTCAGCTGTTTATTTATTGGCCGCATTAGGGATTGGATTGTTGATCAGCACCTTTTGTGATACTCAACAGCAAGCCACTCTTTTTGCCTTTTTCTTCATGATGATTTTTGTACTCATGAGCGGCCTTTACACACCCATCGAGAGCATGCCTGATTGGGCCAAATATATCGCCTATTGCAATCCACCCATGTATTTTGTGAAAGTAATCAGAGCCATATTTCTAAAAGGAAGCCAGTTTTCAGACCTACTGCCAGACTTTCTGAAAATCATTGGCTTCGCTATCTTTTTCAACCTATTAGCCGTTTGGAATTATAGAAAGAGAAGTGCATAAATCACACTCCTTAATTTTGTCATTTCGACGATAGGAGAAATCTGCGAACTAAAGCAATAGCCATTTGGAATGATAGAAAAAGGGTTCCATAAACCATACTCTTTGATTTTGTCATTTCGATGATAGGAGAAATCTGCGAACGAAAGTAGTAGCCATTTGAAATGATAGAAAAAGGAGCGCATAAGCCATACTCTTTTATTTTGTCCTTTCGACGATAGGAGAAATCTGAGAATCGAAGCTCTTCACGCAAAGGCCAATCACTACCTAAACCGTTCAATAAAAAATAAATAGGAAATTGGGATTTATAATATGGAAGTAATAGTTTTATAAAATTAAATATGGCTTAGAAAATAAGTCCTTTCCGAGCAGAGTCTCTCGTAGAGGACTCTGCGGAATTCGGAGCACAAAACAACAATTGTAATAGGATGGGGTCAGATGTTC
>JAZKGO010000066.1:3428-9426 GCA_040385875.1 Bacteroidota bacterium | reverse complement strand
TCTGCGGAATTCGGAGCACAAAACAACAATTGTAATAGGATGGGGTCAGATGTTCGCAGAGGCCCTTAAAAAGGAGACTCTGCTCAGGATGAATTACAGCTAACTTTGACGGACAGACCTTCGTGGACGGAGAAGCACGAACCGCTAACAGCACATTTGCAATAGGCGGGTTTCGTGCTTCGCAGATAGTTTAGTGGTAGCCAAAAGCCTTCCCGAGCAGAGTCTCTCGTGGAGGACTCTGCGGAAGGATGGGGTCAGATGTTCGCAGAGGCCCTTAAAAAGGAGACTCTGCTCAGGATGAACCATCTTGAGTCGTCTAGCTAATGGAATAAGGAAGTAAAACAAGATATAGCAATGAGTAAATATTTTGGAGTCTGTTTCGTCTTAACATTTGTTGTCATTTTGCTGGCTGCAGTGGCTCTTTGGCAAGGTCTTCATTCTTTTGTGTTTGCGTGGGTATTAAACTTAATTCTAATGATGGGTGTTTTATACATCACTCAGACCTTCAAGCCAAAATTAATATCGACATATTATAATTCAAAAAAATGGGAGGCTGAAGGAAATATATACAAATGGTTCGGGGTTCATTGGTTTAGAAAAGTTTTAGTATGGGTTGGTTGGGAGAAACTCAATAAAGCTTCCAATCCAGTAAAAAAGAGTTTGGATGCGTTAAAACATTTGGAATTTAGTACACGAAAATCTGAATTTGAACATTCAATTATCTTTTTTATAGTATTGATCCTTACTCTTTTCGTAGGATTTTATTGCGGTTTTAAGCAATCATTATGGCTACTTATGTTAAATGTTTTATTAAATGCTTACCCAGTTGTTGTTCAACGTTATAATAGACCAAGACTACGAAAAGCTATAAATAAAATTAAGGGCTTTTCAACCGGTACATAAAATCAATGAATATGGAAGAAATAATCGAGCTTATCAAGACAGGTAAAAATGACCTCTTGGCACAGAAGTTAAATGACAATCCTTCACTTGCGGACTGTAAAACAGAACAAGGAATTTCTCTTTTACAGTTTGCAGCTTATTGCAGAAACAATTTTGCAGTTGACATTCTAAAAAAGAATAGGCAAAAACTTGACATTTTTGAAGCTTCCAGTATTGGGGACCTTGAAACAATCAGCCAATTATTGGACAAAAACCCTGACCTTTTAAATTCATTTTCCCCAGACGGTTTTACAGCTTTGGGACTTGCTTCATTCTTTGGACATTTATCTCTTGTAAAATTACTTCTCGACAAGGGAGCAAACCCAAACATTGCATCGAACAATCAATTTAAAGTTGCACCAATACACTCTGCTTGTGCAATTTCTCACTTTGACATTACCGAGCTTTTAATAAAACACCGTGCAGACGTAAATGCAAAACAAATGCAAGGAGTCACACCATTACATTCATCTGCACATAATGGGCAGACAAAACTTTCAAAACTTCTTATAGACAACGGTGCTGACATTAATGCGAAGATGGATAACGGTCAAACACCTTTATTTATGGCAAATGAAAAGAACTTTCAAGAAACAGCAGAACTAATAATTAAACATGGTGGACACTGACAGACCTGAAAAAACAACAAACGACTAAAACGGGTTTTGCGTCGGGCAAACTTGGAGCTTTGTACTTCTCTGCTCAGGATAAAAGACAGTAATTATAAAGTGAGTTTATACAAATTTAAAAACCTTATTATATGAATTTTGAAAAATTAGTCCCCAATGTTTATTATGTGAATATTGCCAATGGTTTGAAATTTTTTGTTGACTGTTTGGGCTTTGCTATTGGACATAATGAAATAAAATCAAAAGAACCGTTTTGTGTGTTGGAAAAAGATGGATTACAGATCTATCTTTTTGAACATGAAAAGCTTGCTAAAGAGCATAATCCTGAGTTTAGGTTAGTAACTAAAAATATTGAAGAAGTTTATGAAAAGGTTTCCGAATCTCATCCTGAATTTCTTCATCCGAACCTAAAAGTAATTACTCTTCGTCCATGGGGAGCTAAAGAATTCGCATTAAGGGACGACCAAGTTTGCATTATAATTCAAGAGTGGTAAAATTCTTTGCCTGAGTGGGTATTACTCGCAGGCAATGTGTGTAATCGCACAATATTTTTCATGCTATTTTTGGTTTTTTAGAAATATAGAGGTCGCCTGTTGGTAGGCTAGCGATTGCTTAGTTTCCAGTCAATTGCGAATGGAAAGAGGTTTGGGTATATCATATTACTTCCTAAAATTAAAGAATCATTAGTGTAAAGACTAATCTATCGGTCATTTGTATGAAAAGTGAGTAACAAAAGAGGCGAAACTTACGTAAAGGTTTTAAACCTGAACAAAGCATAATTGATATAGGTTAAAACCTATCAAAGGACTCATCTTAAACAGAAAAATTAGTAACATGGAAATGAAAGGAATAATTGGAATTTTGGCAACAATCACCCAAATTGGCTTATCTAGCTGTAGTAAAGAAAGCGATACAACCACTCCAAATGGCTCAACCATCGTACCAGCCGTATATTCTAAAATTTATGGAGCTACCAGCGTCACTAACGATGGCACTTATATTACTATTAAAGCAAATGGTGTTCCAGATCATAAGAGTACCTATTATGCTACTTCAAATGCATTGTATGAGGCATATACTGGAACCACTTTTGGAGGAAACACTTTTGTAAAAAATCCCAATACAATAGCTTCTCAAAGCTTCACCTTTAAAATCCCTGTTAATCCTGCGGTAGCTGCCAATCATGCCGCTACCCCATTAGGTACTATTGGCGTAGCGCTTAATGGAGTGGCATTGTACAACCAATATGCTGGCCCCAACAACCAAGCACTTACCTCTGAAATAGCTAGTTTTGACAAATATTATGGCCATCCGCAAATGACTGGCCAATATCATTACCATGTTGAGCCTTTATATTTGACAACGGTAAAATCTTCCAAGTCAGGTTTGATTGGCTTTTTGTTAGATGGCTTTCCCGTTTATGGTCCGCAAGAAGAAAATGGAACAGCAGTTACAAGTAATGGCCTAGACGCTTATCACGGCCATACTCATGCCACAGTAGATTATCCAAATGGAATTTATCATTATCATTTTACTGCCGATGCGCCCTATTTGAATGGCAATGGCTATTACGGCACAGCAGGAACTGTTACCCAATAAATGAAACCTATTTTTCAAATAATTTTTCTGCTTTTGATTTATTCTTGCAGTAGGGATCAATCTAAGGAATCATTGGGTTTTAATAATCAGATGGCTCCTAAAAGGTACTTTTTAAAATCGTCAGAAAACGTATCCGTTAATGGCGATACTGTTTATTTGAATCGAAAAAAGTATTCTGGATTCATTTATCAACTCTACCCCAAAACGAACGATACAATTTCATTGGAAGGATTCAAAAACGGATTGTTAACAGGTATTTGCAGAAAATGGTATCCAAATACCCAATTAATGGAAGAACGAGTCTATTCAGACGGCAAAAAGAATGGCAGACAAATCGCTTATTGGGAAAATGGAAACAAGAAATTCGAGTTTTTTGCCAAAAATGATGCCTATGAAGGTGAATTAAAGGAATGGGCTTTTGATGGGAAATTAATTCATTTAGCCCATTATTTAAATGGGCAGGAGGAAGGTGCTCAGAAGTTGTGGTATGACAGTGGTAAAATTAGAGCCAATTATATTGTCATTAAAGGCAAGAGATATGGATTATTAGGAACTAAAAATTGCAAAAATGTATCGGATAGTATTTTTGTTACTAAGTAGCTTATTAGTAGATAGTTGTGTGAAAAAGACCACTAATAGTATTGCGTTGCCTTACTATAATGAACCTGATTTTACCCCCATATTCGTCCCCAATAAATCGGAGGTTCAAAGTAAAATTGATCATACCGTCAAAACTTTTTCTTTTTTAAATCAAGACAGTGTTTTCGTTTCACAAAAAAATATTGAAGGAAAAATTCATGTAGCTAATTTTATTTTTACGGCATGTGGAAACATATGCCCTACTATGACAAAAAACATGAAAATAGTAAGTGATAGTTTGAAAGCTGACAATGAGTTAGCCTTTTTATCATTCTCGGTCACTCCTTGGATTGATAAGCCTTATGCGCTCAATCAATATAAAAAGGAAAATCGAATTGAAAATAGCAATTGGCATTTTTTAACTGGGGCAAAAGGGGATATATATAAACTGGCACGACAATCCTATTTTGCGGAGGAAGATATTGGCTTCAGTAAAGACAGCACCGAATTTTTACATACTGAACATTTTGTTTTGGTGGATAAAACCAAACGTATTAGAGGTATTTATAACGGAACACTGACTCTAGAAATGCATCAATTGATTGAAGATATTCAGACTTTGAAAGCCGAAAAATAAGATCAAGAGCAACTTTATTTCTATGGAGCCACCGAATCATAATGGGTAGTTTGGCTGGCTCGATTAGCATTCACCTGTGCATTCACTTCAGTGGTTGTTAAAATAGTGTTTTTTGCAAAATATACCCAATCCACGTCTTGTACATAGGCCGAGGCTGGATTTCTATCATTGATAAACCATAAATTGAAATCGATGAACATTTTTCTTCTAGGATAATAGATGCCCGAATGGGTATTATGAAGTACTCCATTTACATAATATTTTATTTGTCCGCCAGATACTGTCATCACTAAATCTTTCCAACCGCTATAGGAAGCTTTTACGGCATTGGTCACATTTACTGTGGTGCTATTCCAGGAAGTATTCCACATATGAGAACCAGTTTTGCCCCAACCTCCGTTGCACAAATATTCAAAATCCAGCTCACTATAAAGTGGGTCAGAGGTATCCCAAGGGGAAATTGTGAAAAAAGTTTGAACTGTTTGGGCTCCATCTTTACCTGAAATGGGTACGTCAGAAAATTTAATTCTGGCGGCATAGGTACCTTCAAAAAACTTATCTTGGGCACTTACTATTTCGGCCTGAGTGGCAGAACTGGCTTTTCCATTGGTTGAACATTTCAGTCTCAATAATTTGTTAGAGGCGTTGCTAGGATCTGCAAGAAAGGTAATATTACTAGCCTGCCAAGTTGCTCCTGGGATGCCCGGTCCACCTGTTCCAGAGCGAACTCTCCAATTATGAGAGGATAGCAAAGGGTCAGACGAGCTTGAATAGTTGAAATCATCAAACATTGACTCAGTAATGAGCGTACCAGATAGGTTAGATTTGGAAATAGGGGTAGCTAAGCCTTTTTTGCTTTCGGCTATGTCAAATTGATCTTGGCAACTAACCAAAGTGATTAAAAGAAAAATTGGGAAAACTAGTTTAATTTTTGAAAATTGATTGTTTTGCTTATTCATAAGATTTTGAGGTTTATCAATTGTTAATTGGTTTAACAAGATAATTAACCCATTTGGTTTTTCAAAATAGGAACCAGGTTTTCGTATTCATCTCTTTCAATTGAGCATTTACCAAATATTGTAGTGGATTTTATCATTCGAATGAAAACTCTAATTTTTTGTTAAATTTGCTATGCTCATAAAAATAATTGTTTTGCCATCCAAATAACCGACTTCATGAAAAAGATTCATCTTGTAATTTTCTGCATTTTCGTTTCGACCTCGCTTTTTGGGCAGGAATCAAAAAATAATAAAGATTCCAAAGCCATTTATTCATTAATTGATCAATACACAGAGTCGAGAGAAAAGAGAGATACAGTCTTGCTCAAAAGTATTTTAATGGATGATATCGATCAGTTGGTTTCATCGGGTGAGTGGCGAATGGGCATTCATGCAGCCGTAATAGGTATGATGCAAAGTTCGGAAGCCAACTCAGGCTCAAGAAAAATTATTATCGATAAACTAAGGTTTCTCAATAATATGGTTGGCCTAGTTGATGCCAGATATGAAATTCAAAATGCTGATGGAAGTATAAGGAAAATGTGGTCGACCTTTATGGCGGTGAAAGAGAAGGGTGTTTGGAAAATAGCAGCCATAAGAAATATGTTGCCCAC
>JAZKGO010000066.1:0-3328 GCA_040385875.1 Bacteroidota bacterium | reverse complement strand
GAAGTGCATGAAGACATTGGCTATTTTAGCTATGATAGGAGCTTGAAAAAATTCAAATTACGTCAGTTTCATGTAGAAAGTTTTGTAAATGAATATTCATTGGATAGTATTTCAACAGACAAAAAAACGTTGGTTTTTAAGTCGTTAGCGTTAGAAAATATTCCAAAAGGATGGCGTGCTAGAGAAACCTACCAGCTGCTTAATGAAAATGAAATAGAAGAAACCTTTGAAATAGCTGAGCCGAATAAGGATTTTGAACTCTATTCAAAAGTGAAATTAGTGCGCCAAAAATGAGGGAGGTAAATTAGCCTTTTTCTTATTTCTGCAATTATATTATTTGATTCTTTTTTTATTCAAACATGAACACCCGACTTTTTCATAACGTATTCATCCTGCATCAAATACGTTTTTCATCTTCTAATTTCTCTGGATTAAGCTTTTCGCTGTTGAAAGTATATTACAAGTTCGAAATAATTGGATAAAAAATTTATCCTTTGGATTTATCGATTAATTTTGGTTAAACTTCATAATACAAAAAACTAATTTACATGGAAAATCGCCGCTCATTTTTGATAAAATCTACTTTAGGTCTAACCTCTTTGCCCTCTTTGAAAGTCCCAAATGCTGAATGGCTGAATGAATTAGCTAATTATAAGCCAAAATTTTTGAAAGATGAAGTGGTCAATGACGAAGATTATTGGAGTATGATAAGGCAAGCCTACACAGTTTCACCACAAATAATTAATCTCAATAACGGCGGAGTGAGTCCCGCACCTAAAGTAGTGCAGGATGCGCTAGATCATTATAACAAAATAGCTAATGATGCCCCATCGTATTATATGTGGCGAATAATGGATCAAGGTCGTGAGCCATTACGTGAAAATTTGGCGAAGTTTGCTGGGGTTTTATCAGATGAAATTGCGATTAACAGAAATGCAACGGAATCAATCGATACAGTTATTTTAGGGCTTCCATTGCAAAAAGGTGATGAAATAGTGCTGTCAAAATACGATTACCCCAATATGCTACATGCCTGGCGGCAAAGAGAAGCCCGAGATGGCGTGGTGTTGAATTATATCGAGATTGATTTGCCGTTGGAAAATGAAGATTTAATCGTGAAAAAATATTTGGACAAAATCACACCAAAGACCAAAGTGATTCATTTGACCCATATTGTGAATTGGAACGGGCAAATATTACCAGTAAGGCGTATTGCCACGGAAGCAAAAAAAAGAGGGGTGGAAGTGCTGGTGGATGGTGCCCACTCTTTTGCCCATTTAAACTATAAAATCACTGATTTGAATTGTGATTACTATGGAACAAGTCTTCATAAATGGCTTTCAGCTCCTATTGGCTCGGGGATGCTTTGGGTAAAAAAAGAGAAAATTAGTAAAATATTTCCTCTTATTCCAAATGGCGAGCCAAGCTCTGAAAATATTAGAAAATTCGAGAATTTGGGCACACGATCTTTCCCGATTGAACAAGCAGTCGGTCAGGCTTTGAACTTTCAATTGGCGATTGGAAATGAACGAAAAGAGGCTAGATTGCGCTATTTAAAGGATTATTGGGCTAAAGAAGCTGCAAAAATTCCTAAAATTATAATGAACACTCCACTCAATCCCAATCAATCATGTGCACTCGCTCACGTGGGTTTTGAAGGGATAGAATCGTCTCAAATAGAGGCCAAATTGTTTGAAAAATTCAAGATACACACTTCGCCAGTAAAATGGGAAAAGCTGAATGGCGTAAGAATCACCCCGCATGTGTATACGGCCATAAGAGAGCTTGATAAATTATTGGAAGGCCTCCATTTCATTTCAAAAATGGGTTAAATCAAAGGTTAGCTTTCACTACTTTTTTAAATAAATTAGTAAAAATAAAATAGATTAAACATAATTTCTCCGATATGAAACCTGGCCAAGTGCGATTCGATTTTCAAATTGATAAAATTAAAACCTTGTTTGAGGAATCCAAAACAGTCGAAAATCAGTCATTGTGGCTCTATTTGCATGATTTGCGTACTCCAGTTTTTATGTTGGAAGGGCTGGCAAAATTATATGCTAGTCTCTATGACGATAATTATTTTGAAAAAATCAAAGACAAGTTTAAGCTCGTTGAAGATGCCCTCGGTGCATTGGATTATTATGCTTCTTTTCAAAAAGAGTTAAGTGCAAATCCTGAATTTCCAGCCAGCCTTAATCTTTATTTTCAACAAAAGACCAACGAAAAAATTGATCATTTGCAACAACTTTTAGAGGAGGATAATTGGCTCAATGGCAAGCAATTACAAAATATTTCGAAGAAATTAGGTGATATTAATTGGGAAGATGAAAGTGTAGAAAAGGAGCTTTTAACCAAATTTTATAAAAAGCAAATCAGGAAAATCAATGAATTTGTATCGGAGGTAGGGTTTCCGTTGCACCATATAGAAGATCATGTGCATGAACTAAGAAGGAAAATACGGTGGCTAAGTATTTACCCGCAAGCAATAAGGGGGGCAATAATTTTGCAAGAAACTAAACCCAAACCTCAATATTTGAAAAAATATTTAACTCCTGAAATAGTGAATTCGCCTTTCAATGTTTTGCCAGTATCGGATGAGCTTACGGCTTTTTTAACACTGGACAAAAACAAGTTTTTGGCATTGAGTTGGATGATAGCTGAATTGGGAAAACTGAAGGATAAAGGCTTGAAAATTAATGCTTTAAAAGAGGCATTTCAAACCACTATGCTGTTAAAAGACAAGGATGCTTATGCTAAAGCGTATAACTATTTAGGTGAAGATTACCCTCATTTGGATGAGATTTTAGAGATGGCTAGTAACATTGCCCAGCAATATTTCGAGGAAAATAATTTGGATTTCATTTTGGAATAATTGCAAAATTCTATTGATTTTATGAGCTGTAAATCAACGAATTAGTAATCTGAAACTACGTTTATTTTAATAGATTTCAGAATCAAATGATCTAGATTTTCTATTTTTAATCAATGAATTTAAGCCTATTTTTCCAAAAGCACCACTTTGAAATTCGATTAAAATAAGCTAAATTTAGTCCCTGAATTGAAATAACAATCAATATTTTTCTGCCAATAACCCCTCAATGGATTCTATAGAAAACAATAACCAAGATGATGCCCTAAAAGATAAAATAGTAGTGGCGGGCATGTATGAAAATTGGTTTTTGGAATATGCTTCATATGTAATTCTTGAGCGTGCTGTACCGGCCATTGAGGACGGTTTCAAACCAGTTCAAAGGCGTATTTTGCATGCATTGAAAGAAATGGACGATGGCCGTTTCAATAAAGTGGCCAATGTAATCGGGCAAAC
>JAZKGO010000065.1:0-2762 GCA_040385875.1 Bacteroidota bacterium | reverse complement strand
CGACATTATACATTCACAAATTCAACCGCTGCTGGACTACTTTCAAAAAGTAATTCCTTTAAGCAATGACGAAAAACAATTAGTAACAAACTTTTTTAAGCCACGACTTTACCGAAAAAAACAATATGTTTTGCAGGAAGGTGATGTGTGCAATCAGTTCAATTTTATTGTGAGGGGTTGCTTGCGTATGTACAAAGTGGACGACAAAGGCAATACACATATTTTGCAATTTGCTGCCGAAAATTGGTGGTTGAGCAATATTGGCAGCTTCCACGAACGCAAGCCTTCTGAACTCAATATTGATGCTTTGGAAGACACCATGGTTTTGCAAATTAGTCACGAGAATTTACTTTTGCTTTATATAAACGCACCCAAGTTCGACCGTATTTTTAGAGTGTTAATTGAAAACAGTTTTGTATCACTTCAAAAGCGATTATTACAAAACATTAGTTCTACTGCCGAGGAAAGATATAATTCATTTCTTGATAGTTATTTGCATCTCACCAACCGAATACCACAAACGCAAATTGCTTCATTTTTGGGCATTACACCCGAGTTTTTAAGTCGTTTAAGAAACAAGCAAACTAAAAAACCTTAATCTACATCAATACTATTTCTTGATGCAGTTCATTGGAAAGAGCCTTCTTTCTAATCACCTTTGCATTACTAAATTATCATTAAAATTTAAAAAGAATAGTATGACAACATCATCAAAAGTAGCCGTAATCGGCTTAGGAAACATCGGCAAAACATTAGCCCAAAATTTTGTAAAGGGCAACAGACCTGTAATTATTGCAAGCCGAGAATTGGAGGATGCAAACGCACTGGCACAAGAATTAGGAAATCTTGCAACAGCATCTGAAACAGGCGAAGCCATTAAGAATGCCGACATTATTGTACTTTCTGTCTGGTTTAAAACCATACAAGAATTGTTTGAACAATATGGAACTGAACTGCAAGGGAAAATCATCATTGATCCTTCCAACCCAATTGCGCCAGACGAAAATGGTGGCTTCAAAAAAATTATTGGCGAAAAAGAATCCGCAGGACAATTAAACGCAACTATTTTACCAAAAGGTGCAACATTGGTAAAAGCATTTGGAACATTGGGAGCGGCTTCATTAGCAAATGCGGCTTATCAAACGCCTGAAAAATCTGTATTATTTTATGCAACTGACGATACAAAAGTTGATGCAGAAGTTGAGCATTTGATAAAAGACAATGGCTTTCATGCAGTAAAAGTGGGCGGTTTAGACCAATCAATCCGCATTGAAGTATTTGGCGACTTACACGAATTTGGAGCATTAGGAAAAGCGGTAAACGCATTTGAAGCAAAAGAAAAACTATAAGAATCTAATTACTTAACTATTTAATCATAAATTATGAATATCACAAAACTATTTACATCCATATGTTTCATTTTGGGAATCTCATTTGGTGTTACAGCCCAAAGTACTGTCAATTGGCAGAAAATAGCATTTGCAAAACAAAACTTTGAGCTACATAATGTAACTGGTGAAATTGTTAAATTTCAGGGCCAAAAAGTATTGAAAATTGAGCGGGATTTAAAAGCACTTCCATTCGACTCTAATCGTTTAGAAGCCACCGTTGATGAAACTCACTATGCTCGCCTTTTGGGCATAGATGATTTCGAAAACGGGACTATTGAGGTGAAAATGTACAGCCAAATTCAAGATCCTTCTCCATATACTCCAGCAGCAGGTTTTATTGGATTGTATTATCGAATAAAAGAGGATGATTCTGAATTTGAATCGATTTATTTGCGCCCTAAAGTAGGTAGAATCAATAACCAAATGGCAAGAAACCACGCAGTACAATATTTTTCGTATCCTAATTACAAATTTCAAACCTTAAGAGATAAATTCCCGGCGGGTTCGTACGAAGGCTCTGCACCTGTGATGCTGAATGAGTGGATTACGATGCGGATTGAAGTGAATGGCGAAACGGCTGAAATGTTTATTAATGATTTGAAATATTCTTCATTTATAGTAAATAAAATGCTTGGTAAAAACAAAAAAGGCTATGTAGGTCTGTATGTAGATATTGCTACCATAGGATATTTTAAAGACCTGAAAGTAACTAAAAAAGCCTTAAAAGTAAAACCAATTCAAGAAGAAGCCAAGGGTTCAATTTAACTTATAGGATTAAAAAAATCAACTTTTAAAGACCAAGAAAAAGGTATTTTTATTGAATTAGGAATGCTTTTTTAAACCCAATAATTATGAATACCGCCGAGATAGAGACAAAAGAAGTGTTAATGCATCATTTAACAGCATTTGGTGATAACAATCTTGACGAAATAATGTTGGACTACACAAAACAATCTATCATACTATGTGATAAAGGAGCAGTAAAAGGGTTGGACAAAATCCGATATTTTTTTGAAGAGATGTTTGAGCTTATTCCAACAGGTTCACATTTTGAAATGAAACAATTGACTATTTGCGACAACTCAGCTCACATAATTTGGGCAAGTAAATCTGCAACTGCCGACATTCCATTTGGGACAGACACTTTCAATATTGACAACGACAAAATTATCGTTCATACGGTTTCTGCATTTATAAAATAGTGGCGATAAGAAAGCACTGCCCATAACATTGCATTGGCAAAATACGGGGCAGGACCTTGTAACTTCAGCATCAGTAATATTGCAAGTTTGGTCGTGGGCAGGACCGTTTTCATTTAAACTTAATAGGTAGTTTCAACATTACGTTTTAGCTTATCATCAGCACTGGGCA
>JAZKGO010000064.1:0-3489 GCA_040385875.1 Bacteroidota bacterium | reverse complement strand
GAAATTACAAAACTGATTGAAGCTGGTATTATAAAACCCGTGATTGACAAGGTGTTTCCGTTTGAGCAAACCAATGAAGCATTGGATTATGTGGAAACGGGGCGGTCAAAAGGGAAAGTTGTGGTGAAGGTGAAATAAAATTATTCACAAACTTTCGAAAAGAAATTTGAATTTTGGGTTAGTTTTGAAAAAGTATAGTTCTGAAAAAGAAATCAAAATACAATCTCTCAATTGTAGATTAATTGTATTTTGATTTCTCCCTATTAGACACAAAAAAACGACATAATCCAGCCGTTTAGCATCATTTACAGACCAAAAACCTTTGCCAAATGTGCTGGGTAATTTTCAAGATCTTTGGCAATTTCTGTACTTCTGTAAATGTTAAAACAATTATAGCTTTCTACAATATCGTAACCACAAAAACGGTAATTGCTTGTGATTGGCAAGAAAATATCTGTCAAACCTTTTCCTTCAAATAATACTTGATTGGGGTCGGCAAATGCTTCTGATGGTGCATTCCAAGTGGTACAAATCATAAATTTCTTACCTTGCATCAGTCCACCAGTTCCATATTGAGCATTTGGATTTTCTGGTGTTCTGCCGTCACCTGATAAAAACGATTTTTTACTCAAAGCATAGTTAAACACTTCATCTACATACTTTTTGTAAATCCAAGGTGCACCAAACCAATTTGCGGGCATTTGCAAAATTACAATTCCCGCTTCTAAATGTTTTTTCTCCTCTTCGTCGGGTTGATAACCAGCTTCAACGACTGTTTCCAAAACCTCGAAAGATTTGGATTCAAAAAAGTCTTTTGCAATTTTAAAAAATGTGTTGTTTAATGTTCCCTCTGTCCAGTTGGGATAAGCTAAGTGTGTATTGATAAGCAATACTTTTTTTGTTTCAGCCATTTTAATTTTAGTTTTTAATTATGGTACAAAATTAAAAGCTGGCGGTTTAACGGCAGGAAACTTAGCACTACAAAAAAGGAAACAAATTACTGATTATGAAAAACGTTTTTTAAGGAAGGCGTTTTTAAATTTAGTTTTTGATTGCTTGAATCCGATATTCCTTGGGTGTGAGATTCACCTGTTTTTTGAAGAATTTGGCAAAGTAGTTGGGGTATTCAAAACCCAGCTCATAGGCCACTTCAGTACTATTCATTTCCTTATTTTTTTCCAATAATTCCTTTGCCTTTTTTATCACAAATTCGTGGATGTTTTCAATGGCAGATTTTTGGGTAAAATGCTTAATCACATCTCCAAAATAGTTGGGAGTTAGCCCTAATCTATCTGCAAAATATTGAACATTAGGGATTTGGGCTACGGGCTGGTTATAGTACTCTTTCAAACTCTGCTGAAAGTCGGTCACGATACGATTATATTGTTTTGTATCAGAAGAAAATTGTCGCTTGTAAAATGCTTCTACCAAAGAAATTAGCACATTTACATACGAAAGTAGTACCCCAAAATTTTGCTTGTCTTCAGTGTAATATTTTTTCATTAAACCATACAAAGTGCTAATTTCGGCTAGTTCACTTTCTGTTAAAAAAAGCGCTTCGTGTAGGCCATAATCAAGGTAATTTTTAAACAAAAAGCGATTTTCTTCAATGATTTTTTTGGAAAGCTGTAAGTACATTCCCGAAAAAGTGGGTTCTATATCCCAACCAGCCACCATTTCTGGGCTGTTGAAAAATACGGCAGTTATCGGTTTTGCATTCGGTGTTGATTTATCTGTGAAATTTATTTTAAAAGAAACTCTGTAGAAATCAACCATCACAGGCTCCGACTTTAAAAGCATTTTCGCAGGCTCGTAATAGCCAACATCAATGTCATTGTCCAACGGTTTTGCCAAACCTAAGTATTCATTGTATGCTACGAAGTCTTTGAATAATTTCATTGTAAAATTTATTTTTTTGTGAAATTACTCAAAAGAAAGTGATGAAGATAACTCACGATACGCATTTGCTTGATCTTGCAATTCCTTGATTTTTCTTTCTACTTCTGCCAAAGCATCTGCACCAGCTATCCAACGTTTTGGTGGTGTCCTTTCGTTGGCAATTTTTAGCATGGCAGTTGCAAATTTTGCGGGGTCGCCACCTTGCTTTCCGCTCATACCTTCCCAACCAGGACGAAGCATTGATAAACGTTCAGCATAGTCTTCTATTTCAATTTCTGACCATTGTATTGACGAAGTTTCCAATAAGCTTGTTCTAAAAAAGCCTGGTTCTACAAGGGTTGTATTGATCCCAAATGGTGCAACTTCTATTTGTAAAGATTCCATAAATCCCTCCAAACCGAACTTTGAAGCAGCATAAGCCGTGCAAAGTTCATAACCAACCAAAGCAGCAGTTGAAGTAATAGTTATGATATGCCCTGATTTATTTTTCCTCATTAATGGCAATATCGCCCTTGTTACATTCATTGGGCCAAACAAATTGGTTGCAATTTGTTGCTCAACCTGATTTTGACTTAATCCTTCATAAAATCCTGCATAAAAATTCCCTGCATTATTCACCAACACATCAATTGTTCCGAATTTTTCAATGGCTAAATTTACGCCTGCCAGAATTTCTTTTGAATCAGTAACATCCATTTTTACCACCAATAAATTATCAGTTGTATCATTGATTGCTTTTGAAACTTTATCGGCATTTCTTTCTGTGGCCACCACTTTATTACCTTCAGCAAGTGCCGCTTTTGCTATTTCTAAGCCAAGCCCACTACTTGCACCTGTTATTAAATAAACTCTACTATTTGTCATTTTTATTGTTTTTATTGTGAGCCACAAAGGTAAAAGCATCAAAAAAAAGTAAGAGAAACATTCCACTATAAAAATGGATACAAATTACTGATGGGCTGGTCTTTTTGTTGGCGGTTTCATCTGCCACAGTGTATAAACACAACTAAAGAAAGTTTTCCTTTAGCCTCGGCTAGCACATAAATATCCAATAAATGCTTCTTTAGTGTATCAATATGGTAAGGAATATTTCAGTGAATAATACTGCCCTTTTGCATTCAAGTCTGAATTTGGATTGAAGTTGGGGTTGGGTGTTGCTAAATTTTTTTTGATCTTTGATTTATTCGTTTTTGGTACCATACTCTTCATCAGTTACTTTATGCAACCATGTAACGAGACCTTTTTCCGTTTTTGGTAAAATGTACATCTGTAACATTCCTATATCTGGACTAGCACCATGCCAATGCATTACATTGGGTGGACATTTGACCACGTCGCCTTTTCGGATGGTTTGTCGAAGCTGTCCTTTTATTTGATGGTAACCTACACCATCTGTTATTATCAATATCTGCCCTGCTGGATGGGTATGCCAATTGCTTCTTGCTCCTGGTTCGAAATACACGTTTCCAACAACCGTATTATATAGGCTATCGTTGGCAACCAGGCTAGCAGCCCAAGCATTTCCAGTAAAGTTTTGGGCTGGCCCTAAATTACCTTTTGGGAAGATTGCTTGTAATTCTTTATTTGATG
>JAZKGO010000063.1:44934-48871 GCA_040385875.1 Bacteroidota bacterium | reverse complement strand
TCAATTACAAAATTGGCCCGCAAATCATAATCGATATTTTCGAATACTACATCCCAAAATATGCGTTTATTGAAAATAGGTTTTGGTTTGTTTTCCATAGTATAAATTTATAAATTCTTATTAGCCATAAACGAATTTTCTTATTACCATTTAGAAACTCAACTCACTCCCGCCCCGTTCCAAACCGTTTTCCCTGGCTGCACAAAAGCCAATGAACCGTCTTTATCTTCGGCCATTAGGATCATTCCTTCCGAAATCATGCCCATCATTGGGCGTGGGGCTAGGTTTGCCAAAAAGCTAACTTGCTGATTAATAATCTCTTCTGGACTAAAATATTCTGCAATCCCACTTAAAATAGTGCGGTTATTTAGGCCATCGTTAACCGTTAATTTTAGTAGCTTTTTTGATTTTGCTACTTTTTCAGCCTCTATGATTGTTCCAATGCGGATATCCATTTTAGCAAAATCATCGTATTGAATTACTTCTTTTATGGCAGCCACTTCTTTTCCAGCCAATTCATTCATTTTTTTAGAGTTTTGGAGTTTTTGTATCTGTGATTGAATAACCTCTTCTTCTATTTTCTCAAAAAGTAAGGGCAAATTATGAATCGCTTCACCTTCTTTTAATAAAAACCCGCCCGTTTCTTGCCAAGTTTTATTGCCTAAATGAAGGCCTTCCTTCAGTTTTTGGGCAGTAAATGGCAAAAAAGGTTCCGATAATATCGCCAAATTGGCAGCAATCTGTAAACCAATATTAAGAATCGTTCCGGTTCTTTCTCTATCTTCCTTAATTACCTTCCAAGGTTCCGTGTCAGCCAAATATTTATTACCCAGTCGAGCCACCTCCATCATCAAAGCAAGTGCTTCTCTGAATTTGAAACTGTCAATTGCTTCCCCGATTTTAATGGGTAGTTCTTTTAGAGTAGCTAATGCTTGTTGATCATATTGAGTCAATTCTCCCAAATTAGGTACTTTTCCCCCAAAGTTTTTCTGAGTGAGCACCACCGCACGATTCACAAAATTGCCATAAATGGCTACTAATTCAGAATTATTTTTGGTTTGGAAATCAGTCCAAGTAAAATCAGAATCTTTGGTTTCGGGCGAACCAGCCGTTAAGGCGTATCTCAAAACGTCCTGCTTACCCTCAAACTCTCTTAAGTATTCATGCAACCAAACGGCCCAATTACGTGAGGTAGAAATTTTATCGCCTTCCAAATTCATAAATTCGTTGGCTGGCACATTATCTGCTAAAATAAACCTACCATCGCTCATACACATAGCAGGAAATATCAAACAATGAAACACAATATTGTCTTTCCCAATAAAATGCACCAACCTTGAATCTTCTGATTTCCAATATTTTTCCCAATCTTCAGTAAATTCCTTACTCATTGAGATATAACCAATTGGAGCATCAAACCATACATAAAGTACTTTCCCTTCAGTATTGGGCAATGGCACTTTTATGCCCCAATCTAAGTCTCGGGTCATTGCACGAGGTCTAAGGCCATCCGTAAGCCAAGACTTCACTTGACCAGCTACATTTGGCTTCCATTCTGGATGACTTTCTACATATTTTTCTAATGCAGGTTGTAATTGGTCGAGGGGTAAATACCAGTTTTTGGTGGGTTTCATGATGGGTTTTTCACCACTCAAAGCCGAGCGTGGATTAATCAACTCGGTTGGTGAGAGTGTAGAACCACATTTCTCACATTGATCGCCGTAGGCATTTTCATTGGCACATTTTGGGCAAGTCCCAATAATGTATCTATCTGCTAAAAATGTAGCCGCTTTTTCATCAAAATACTGCTCGGTAGTTTCTTCAATAAAACCTCCTTTGTCATAGATATTTTTGAAGATATCTTGAGACAATTCATGATGCACTTTGCTCGAAGTACGCCCATAAGTATCGAATTTTATCCCAAATTCGTCAAAAGAATCTTTAATAATTTTATAATATTTATCAACCACTTCTTGTGGACTTATTCCTTCTTTTTTGGCTTTAATAGTGATAGGCACCCCATGTTCGTCGGTTCCAGACACAAAAAGCACATCTTCTCCTTTGGCACGTAAATACCTGACATAGATATCAGAAGGCAAATAACAACCCGCCACATGACCAATATGAATGGGGCCATTTGCATAAATTAATGCAGCAGTAACCGTAGTTCTTTTAAAATTTTTAGACATTCAGTTAAATTTTATGCAAAAATAGTGAAAAGCAGTCGAAGAGGCTTTAGATTAAATTGAAAAATGGTAATTTCACATAAGAATAATCACCCAAAAAGGGAAATATGAAAATATTAATTACTGGAATAAACGGATTAGTGGGGAGTTTTATCGCTAGAAAATTACTGGATGAAGGGCATGAAATATATGGTTTAGTAAGAAAAAAATCAAATCTAGATTTATTAGAGGAGATTAAAGATAAAATCAGTTTTGAAATTGGTGACATCCTTGATATACCCAATCTTGAAAAGGCAATAATAGGCAAAGACTGGGTGGTGCATTGTGCTGGACTGGTTTCATTCGCTCCTAAAGACAAAGATCATTTATTCAAAATCAATACTGAAGGCACCGCCAATATTGTGAATGTTAGTTTAACTGCTGGCATAAAAAAGCTCGCCTATATCAGTTCGGTGGCTGCTTTGGGACGGCAATCTAAAAAGCTAAAGTCAAAAAACGAATCGATTTCAGAAGCAAATGAATGGGTAGAATCACCAGACAATTCAAATTATGCTAAAAGTAAATATTTAGCCGAGCTAGAAGTTTGGAGAGGGGTTTCGGAAGGATTGCCCGCTGTAATTGTAAACCCATCCATCATTTTGGGAGAAACTGATTGGCACAAATCTAGCACCAAGCTTTTTAAGTATGTTTTTGATGAAAATATATTCTATACCGATGGAAATCTGAACTATGTAGATGCGAAAGATTTGGCAGAAATAGTAAAACAACTGCTTTATTCTGAAATTATAAATGAAAGATACATAGTTTCGGCAGGTTCAATTCCTCAAATAGATTTATTTACAAAAATAGCGGGCAACTTTTCAAAAAAAGCTCCGAGAGTTAAAATAAAAGGACTGATAATCAGCATTTTATGGAGATTTGAAGCGATAAAATCGATGCTTTTGGGTGATGAACCATTGATCACAAAAGAGACTGCCGAAACGGCAAAAAGGCATATTGTATATGAAAATAAGAAAATAAAGACCGCAATCAATTTTAATTTTACAGATTTGGATGAAACTTTAAAACGAGTTTGCAGTTCATTGAAAGAAAATTTTACGAAAGACTTGGAAAAGAAATGATTTGTATTTAATTTTAATTGAACCAATTACAAACCGTTCGTTCTAAAAATACTAGCCTATGCTGTCAAACGATTTTGGTAGGAATCAAGACGAAGTAAACCTAAATATACTTCGATTTGAAAAAATGTTAGAAAATAATCAAAATGAATATTTTGATTTAGTGAATTACGAACAAATAATCGAATTTTATCTTGAAGAAAATAAGGTTTCAAAGGCACTTGAGGCCTGTAATTTAGCATTAGAATCCTTCCCATTTTCATTAGAAGTAACACTTCACAAAGCTCAAATACTGGCTAATTATAATAAATTGAATGAAGCCCTAGGACTTTTAGAAGAGTTGCAACTAATGTATCCTTCCGATAAGGACATTAATTTTCTGAAAGCAAATATTTTAATGCTGAATGAAAACTATCTCGAAGCCGTTGAAATGTTCATTGAATTAAGGCCATTTTACTCTGAAAAGGAAGAAATTTTAATGAATATTGGGACTGCCTACCAGAAATTGGGCAACTATGACCTGGCCATCCCATTTTATCAAGAAGCGATTGAACTCAATGCCGAAAATCAGGAAATATTTACTGAATTAATTTTTTGTTTATACATCACTGAGCAACTTGAGGCCAATATGGG
>JAZKGO010000063.1:37832-44834 GCA_040385875.1 Bacteroidota bacterium | reverse complement strand
AAAAAAGCAATTAAGTTAAGTCCTAAAAATTCCTATTATTGGCTGGAATTGGCCGAGAACGAGGGTAAATTAGGAAACGAAGTATCTGCAAACGAAGCTTACCAAAAAGCAGTTGAATTTGATACTTTTAATGTAGATGCCTATATCTGCTGGTCGATGTATTTTTATGGTATTGAACAATATGACAGAGCCATTGAAATCATGGAAATGGGCTTGGAAGACCAACCAGATGAATCAGAATACTATTATCGAATCGCCATTTACCTCATTGCCGATCGAAAAATTAAGGAAGCTCTAAACTATTTGGAAGTGGCCTTGAACCTCTATTATGAGGGTCATATCATACTTTTCGAATTTTTTACAGATTTGGCCACACAGAAAACTATTTACAAAATAGTAGATCAATATCGCCCTAAATAAATAGCATAAATCTCTGATAGACAAAACCTCCAAATCAGAATTGCTATGCTTTTCTTTTGTAAATTTGCATCATATTTCAAGATTTATTCAAATTGATAGAAAACTTATATCTACATACCTTTCCAAACGGGATTAGGCTTGCCCATAAATATGTAGCCTCCACCCAAGTAAGTCATATTGGCATTATGCTAGATATTGGTAGCCGTGATGAAAAGCCGCACCAACAAGGCTTAGCGCATTTTTGGGAACATATGGCTTTTAAAGGCACTAAAAAGCGTAATTCATTTAATATACTCAATCGACTCGAAATGGTTGGTGGAGAGCTCAATGCTTATACTACTAAAGAAAAAGTATGCTTTCATGCTTCTGTGCTGAAACCACATACCGATCGAGCCATCGAATTATTGACTGATATTGCCTTTCACTCAATTTTCCCAGATAAAATGTTAGATCGGGAACGAAACGTGATTTTGGAAGAAATGTCGATGTATTATGATTCGCCCGAAGATGCGATTCAGGATGATTTTGACGAGTTGCTTTTTGCCAATCATCAGTTGGGTAAAAATATATTGGGAAATCAGGAAAGTGTTTCCAATTTCACAAGAGAAGATTTGCTAAAGTTTATTGACGAAAACCTTGATACTGAACGGATTGTAATTGCCAGTACTGGAAATCTTGATTTTAAACAAATCAAAAAAATCACAGAGAAATATGTAAATGAAATCCCATTTAAAAAAACTACGAGAAATAGAATAAAACCAGAATCTTATACTACCCAAATACAGCAAGTAAGTCGTAAGATCACACAAGCGCAAGTAGCATTAGGAAGGCCCTCATACGGCCTTAATCACAAAAATAGGGTGCCCTTTTTTATGATTGCCAATCATCTAGGTGGCCCAGCGATGAACTCCCGATTCAATGTTTCGCTTAGGGAAAAAAATGGTTTGGTTTATTCTATTGATGCCAATTATACACCCTATGTGGATACCGGATTTATAGGAATCTATTTTGGAACTGAGCAACAAAAAATCGAAAAAAGCCTTGATTTAATAAGAAAAGAATTGAATTTGGTAAAAGAAAAATTGATGAGTAGCAATCAGCTTTTTACATTAAAAAATCAATTGAAAGGTCAGTTGGCCATGGCAGAAGAAAGCAATATGGGCTTTATGCAGATGATGGCAAAAAGCCTTTTGGATATGGATAAAATTGATAGCCTCGAGGAAATATTCAGTCAAATTGAGGAAGTATCGGCCAATCAATTACAAGATATCTCAAATGAAATGTTTGATGAAAAAGATTTATCTTCTTTGACCTTTTTACCCGAAAACTAATGGACTTTTTGCCAGCCGAACTATCTCAATATGCGGAGAGCCACAGCCAGGAAGAACCTGATTTGTTAAAAAGATTAAATAGGGAAACACACGCTACTATCCTTAAACCCAGAATGCTCTCTGGACATTTGCAAGGAAGATTTCTATCCTTTTGGTCGAAAATGCTGCAGCCCACTTTGATAGTAGAAATAGGCACCTATACCGGTTATTCAGCACTGTGCTTGGCGGAAGGTTTAAGTAAAACTGGCAAAATAATCACCATTGAAGTGAATGAAGAATTAAAAGCCATTGCCGAAAAATACTTTAAAGAGTCTACTTATGCCTCACAAATTGAACCTATTATTGGCGATGCAAGCTCAATCATACCGACTCTTCCCAATGAAATTGATCTGGTATTTATAGATGCCGACAAAAAAAACTATGCCAATTATTATCAACTTGTTTTGAATAAGCTCAAAAAAGGTGGCATTATTATTGCCGATAATGTACTTTGGAGTGGTAAAGTTACAGGCCAAGGTAAAATAGATGCTGATACCCAAACGTTATTAGATTTTAACAAGATGGTACAGGACGACAAGCGTGTCGAAAACCTATTATTACCTGTCCGTGACGGTTTGATGATTGCTCGGAAACTTTAGTACAATTTCAAAAATAATTTATGTCGAAAAAGAGAATTTTATCTATTCTAATTTCTTTAGTTTATAGCTTTTGTAGCTATTCACAAACTTTACCAGCCGTTCCAAAACGGATTACCATGTTTGATTTGAATATTGTATTGGAAGAAAACACTCGAAAAACTATTGAAAAGGAAATGGGATTCTTAGCCTCTAAGAAAGTATATGTGGATGCCAAATTGGCAAAAATGTCTATTTACTTTCCCATTATCGAAACTATTTTTGAGCAAGAAGGTATACCCAAAGAATTTAAATATTTATGTGCTCAGGAAAGTAGTTTTATTGCAGATGCAGTTTCCACCTCTAATGCAGTGGGTTTTTGGCAATTTAAGTCGGGAACAGCTATTGATTATGGTTTAAGAGTGGACGATATGGTAGACGAACGAAAAAATATCGTCGCTTCGACAAGAGCCGCTGCCTATTACTTAAAGAAAAATAACAAAACCTATCAAAATTGGGTGTCTACATTGCTTTCTTACAGGCTTGGATTAACAGGTGCCAAAAATCAAATTCCAGCTGATTGGACCAATGCTTCTGAGATAACCATCGGCAATGACATTGATTGGTATGTAATCAGAAATATCGCCCATTTTATTTATTTCGAAAATGAATTAGCTCATTTTGCACCAAATGGAAGTTATTTGCATTTGTATAATACTGCCTCAGGAAAAACTTTTTCAGCTATTGCCGAAGAATTACAAATTGAAGAACAAGAACTAAGAAAAGAAAATAGCTGGTGCAAAACAGATATAGTGCCATCTGATAAAAATTATACAGTTGTAAAACTCATTAAAAAAGATCAAAAAGTACCTGTTTTAGCACAAACCTCTGCCATTAATAAGCCTTTTTTTGATATTGAGATTGGGTATCCAATTTTGAAAATTGATGAACGAAAATCAAAAAAAACGGGTAATATTTTTTATACCATTAATGGAAAAGATGGGATATTAAGTATAGCTGACGATACTCCACAAAGCCTAGCCGAACGCTCAGGATTAAAACTACAATATTTAATTTCTTATAATGACCTTGACAAAACCTCTTCTATCAAGCCGCAGATGGTATATTATTTGGAAAAGAAAAACAGGAAGGCAAAAGTACCAAAACATACCGTGAAAAAAGGCCAAAATGTATGGTTGGTTTCACAAATGTATGGGATTAGGGAAAGCCGCTTATTACGATTGAACAGAATGAAAAAAAGCGATGCACTTCAAGAGGGAAGAGTATTAAATATGATGGTGAAAAGAGGCAGAAAAGAGGAAATTGAATTTATAAGAAAACCTTTTGAAAATGAACAATTACCTAATGAAGCTCCAAGAATAATAGTTGATAATCCGACAAGAACTTTTCCAACTAAAACTACTGTTCCAGTACAAGAAATTGATTTAACATTTGATAAAACAGAAAAGATGGAAGCATCTACTTTTTCAGAACCAGTATTGACCACTTACTCAGGAAACCAGCAAATGAAAGTGATTGTAAGAGACATGGGAGAGCTGAATGAAAGTAAGATAATGAATTCAGAAACAAATGATGTTGAAAGTTCAAACTCAAATTCCAAATATATCATTGTAAAACCTGGTGAAAATCTTTTTAATATTTCAAAGAAATACAATGTTTTAGTCACTGATTTAAAAAGAACAAACGGCCTTGTTACTAATAATGTGGAAGTGGGCCAAAAGCTAGTGCTACCACAAACAAAGGATAATGATCTTGAAACCATATCCACAACAACTACTAAAATGACTTTCAAGAATGAAAGTTCTAAAATGAAAACCCATATTGTAGAACCGGGCGAAACTTTATACAGGGTTTCTGTTATTTATAAAGTTTCGGTTGACAAGCTAAAGCAAATCAATCAATTAACTGATAACACTATTTCGGTGGGTCAAAAATTAATTATAACAAAATAACAAATGATATTGATTGACAACACTGTTATAAGTGATGATATTGCCGATAAATTTTTTGTATGTGACTTATCAAAATGCAAAGGAGCCTGCTGTGTTGAAGGTGATTTAGGGGCTCCATTGGAATTGGATGAGTTGGCTATTTTAGAACAAGAATTTAAAAATATTGAACCCTATTTATCTGCAGACGGTAAAAAGGCGATTGAAAGTCAAGGATTATATATTAAGGACTGGGAAGATGATTTTTCGACACCTACCATTGCTGACCGTGAATGCGCCTATGCGTTATACGACGAAAAGGGTATTTTAAAGTGCGCTATTGAACAGGCTTTTTTTGATGGTAAAACAGACTTCAGAAAACCAATCTCTTGCCACCTCTACCCTATCCGAATCACCAAACATGATCATTATGATGCCCTTAATTATGATCGTTGGCATATTTGCTCCGATGCCTGCTCACATGGTGAGCAGTTGGGTGTAGAACTCTATAAATTCCTTAAAGCTCCTCTTATTCGTAAATATGGCGAAGCTTGGTACAAACAACTCATTTGGGAAATTGAGCCTCAAGAAGATTAGAATAGAAAGTTATTTTAACAATATGTAATTTTTGAATCCACCTATTACATACCCTCGTAAAATATTTTCTTCTATCCAAATCAGAATTCTGTATTTAAGCCTTTCATGTTTCATTTTCTGTCGATTAATAGTAGTGGGGCCATTAAACCTAAGTGAGGAAGTCCAATAATGTTTTTCAATCACAGTATTCATTATTTGAGGATGTGATTCTTTAAAAGTTTTACAATAATCTAACCTTCCATAATCGAATTTATCTTCATAATCTGCCCAAAAAGTATTGTCATAATTGATCATTACTTGGTCATTTTTCTTTTTCATTAATTCGGGTGGACGCACCCATCCATAATGAAAAACTCTCGCATTCAAGCCAATACATTTCAATTTCCTAGTCCCAGTGGATTGATGATAATCAAATTTTTGTGGTTCAAAAACAAATCGAAAAGATTGAGCATCTCTCCAAGAGTGAATTTCAGGCAAATTCCGTATAATCCTGATTTCCTTTTTATACCAGCAATGGTCTGAAAAATAGTGCTTATAGTCACCAAAAAAATGCAAATAATTAAATACGAATCCTTCTACCTCAGCATCATTCAAATAACTATTGCATGCATCCTTGATTTCCTTTTTGTCACTTTCGTGTATCACCTCATCGCCTTGCAAATAAAAAAGCCAATCGCTAGTGCAATGTTCCTTCGCAATGTCAGTTTGATGAGCATACTCTGAACCTTTAGGATACTTGACTAAATCCCATTTTGTATTAATAATCTTAATTTTAGGTGAATTAATCTCCTGAATGATTTTAAGTGAGGTATCGTCCGCATCCCCTTCGCCTAAAGCAATTACAAATTCATCAACCAAATCCAAAATTGATAAGATTGACTCTTTTATTGGGTAATAGAGTTTATGAGCATTTCGCAAAAAAGTGAACCCGCTAATAGTCATGATTATTGAATTATGCTTTTAACTTTTTAAGAAATTTTAATCAACCTATCACTCAACCAACTCCCATTTCTCAATACATCTAAGTAATGATTGAATAGTTTTTTGAAAATCTCAGTTTGTAATCTCATTTTTGGAATAAAAAAGAAGATTAATCCTAGAATTGCCAATGGCATTTTGAAAAAAAAGAATGAGAAAACTAATATTGAATGTGCAAAATATTTCTCTGAATCATTAAAATGCTTGTCAATATAAACATGTTTTGATTTTATTACTTCGGCCTTTGTAATAGCTGCGGTGACAATGTTTTTTCTTGTAGATCCACCGTGTTTATGATAAATTTCAAACTCTGTAAGCAAGGCCATTTTACCATTTTTGTCAGCTGTTTTTTTGCAAATTTCAAGGTCTTCACTGTACATCCAAAACTCCTTACTCCAGCCACCAATTTCATTTAACCAAGCTTTAGAAGTCATTAAGACTGAACCTGATACCCAATCTGGTTCAATAAATCGAATACCATTAATAGACTTAGTTTCAAATTTTTTTTTGCTAAAAAACACCTCAATTGCTCTCAATAAACCAAACATTCGATATAAGTTAGGGAAAAGTAGAAAGTGGCCTTTAATATTTTTAGTTTGCTTGCATGAAACTATTTTATACGGTTCATTTTTCTGTAAAAAATCCTTCATTTCCAAAATCGATGTTTTATTTGCGACAGTATCTGGATTTAAAAATAATAAATAATTTGCTTTTGCATGTTTTGCACCTAAATTGCAAGCCGCTCCAAAACCCAAATTTTGCTTTGCATCAATAAAATTCACTTTGGGGAAACTGGTTTTAAACTCTTCAATTTTGCCGTCTGCTGAATCATTGTCTACCACAATTACTTCCAAATCAGAAACTAATTCTAATGAGTGAAGGCAATTACTAAGGTGATCCCAAGACCGATAATTTACTATGATTATTGAAAGCATGCACAAAGATAGGAAATTTGAAAACTGATAATGGTACCAGCTAGTTTATTTGCCTGCCAATAAGTTTCCATACTGGAGGCTGTGGGCTTCAATCAAAAAAGACGTCCTCTAAAATATACCTAGAGGAAAAATGTTTTATCAATTTTTGTGAAAAAGAAGTCTTCTTTGAAAATCTAAG
>JAZKGO010000063.1:27077-37732 GCA_040385875.1 Bacteroidota bacterium | reverse complement strand
TGAAAAAGAAGTCTTCTTTGAAAATCTAAGTAATCAAAAAAGACGTCCTCTAAAATATACCTAGAGGAAAAATGTTTTATCAATTTTTGTGAAAAAGAAGTCTTCTTTGAAAATCTAAGTAATCAAAAAAGACGTCCTCTAAAAGAAGACGTCTTTTTCATTCACCTAACCACTAAAAATAAACTATTTTAAATATTTTAATTAACAATGGCCTTCGTGAGTTGGGTATAACCCATCGATTTGCCGTTGCGTGTTGTTTCTGATTTTACCAATCCAATAGTTGGAGAATACCATTCCACCACCTCAAAACTCATACTCACAATGGTTTTCATATTACCAGAATAGCTAATTTTATAACAATTAAAAGTACCTGCTGGAGTAGTAAGACTCTCCTGCCCTATTACTTTTCTATTGGTAATGTTGAAATTCATCGTCATCAACTTCATTCCGCCACTAAACATTTCAGCTTTAAAACTTCCATCTTTTAACGAGCTACCAACTGAAATATTATTGGGATAATCCAGCATCGTTTCATCAACTTTCATTTCCATATTTTTCATATTGGCCATTTGATCACCAGCAATCATATTTTTCATGCTAAAAGAGACCCTACTACCATTACATAAAACAGAAACATTCCCACCAAATAATTCTTTGCCTTTTTCATTAAAACTTTTAGTTTCAGCTTTCGCCTCCAAATTATCGGCAGTTGAAACTACCTCTAATACTTTTGATTTACCTACTGAAACTATTTTGCCTTTATGATCGTAACTGGTTAATTCAACCTCCGCTCCTTTTTTTAAAAAACCTAAACTGTTACAATTTTGACCTATAACCGACTCAATTGAAAGAAATAATAGTATTATTAGTAAACGAACCATTCTTGTTTTTAAACCTGAACCAAAGCTAATACATTAAAATAAAGAATACAAGCGTAAATAATTCAAAATTATTAAACGGTTAGTTTTCTTTGTCGAATTGCCTCAAAAAGTACTACTCCAGAAGCAACTGAAACGTTTAATGAGGCTACTCTACCCATTTGTGGTATGGTGGCATAGGCATCGACTTTTCTTAATATTTCATCAGAAATACCGTCTTCTTCCGATCCCATTACCAGAGCAGTAGGAATTGTAAAATCAACGGCATACATGTCCTGGTCAGCTTTTTCAGTACAGGCAATTATCTGTATGCCAGAGTCTTGCAAATAAATAATTGCTTTTACCAGATCCTCCTCACGGCTTACTGGGATAAAGTTTAAAGCACCTGAGCTAGTTTTCATCGCATCTGCATTAATTTGGGCAGCACCTTTTGTTGGCAAAATAATTAATTGCACCCCAGCACATTCGGCAGTGCGGGCAATGGCTCCAAAATTTCTCACATCTGTAATGCGATCCAAAATCAAAATCAACGGCACTTCGCCTTTTTCGTAAATACCCGCTACTACCACATCCATTTTTGCATAGTTGATGGCAGATACAAAAGCAATAACACCCTGATGATTTTTGCGAGTTACTCTATCTAACTTTTCTTTTGGTACTTTAGAAACTGGAATATTTTTTAGTCTTGCAAATTCCAGCAATTCAATATTCCCAAGCTCTCTTTGGACTAATATTTTCTCAATTTCCTTTCCAGCTCTAATTGTTTCTAAAACAGACTGAACACCGAAGATTATATCTTTATTCTCTGGTTTGGGGGCTTGAAATTTAAAATAGCTTTTCTTTTTTGGGTCGATATCGGCCATAATGTATTTATTAGTGGAAATAATTCTTCCTTTTTCTTGATTAATTAAGTGATTGGAGAGGATGATTTTACAAATTATCTCCACTGCGTATAGCTTCCACCGCTGGAAACCAAATCGGCTGAAATTCTGAAAACCGGCTCAACTCATAATGATCCTCAATAAATTGGTTGGGCCTTTTGGTAAATGTAAAGTTAATTTCAGAGAATTTTGAATTTTTGGTATAGACCCAAACCTCCTTATCCCTTAGAAAACGAATATTATCTGGTAAACCCATTATGATATAAACCATGCCTTTATCTGTTTTCCAACCCTCTTTATAATTGGAAAAAAATGTATTAGCTGTTTCAATTTTTCTATAAAGCGATTTAATCGTTTTTTTGGCAGAAATTTGGTTGTTATTATAGAGTGTCAACCAAAATTGGTCTAAACGCTTTTTAGTATCGGCATCAGAATTAATTGATTGAAATTCCTGATTGGTTGTTAAATAAACGAGTGGCTTTGTCAACTGACTTGGTTTTGTATATCTTGGATACCTATTATCTACACCTAAAAGACTCATTCCAGTTCGGTCAGTTGTATCTTTTATAAAGTAATAGAGGCCTTCTTGACCTAAAACAAAGGGTTTATTGGAGTCAACTTCATATAAGCTATCCACATAAAGCGGCTTTGGACTAGGTTTTTGACCTACCGCCAATGGTGACAATGCCGCATCAAAATCATGCTTGTAGCGCACAACTGTAAATTTATGCTGAATTTCATTCAATGATTTGATCACTATCGAATCTTGAAAATTGACATAATTATTCAATAAAATACCCCCATCATTGATATTAAAAAGGCCAAAAGAATCACTCGTTCTTTTAGAATTAAGTCTTATCGCCAACTCACTCTGGGTCTTTACAGAAGTACTTCTTTCTACCAATTCAATTTTCAAAAAGAATGACCCTATTTCCGTTTTCGGTTTAGGGATATCAAAATAAAAATTCACGGTTTTGTTTTTGAACACAATCGAATTCTCATTAATAGGAATATTTCTAAAATCAGCCTTATCTTTTGCCGCATAATCAAATACAAAGGCATAGGAGCTAATATATTTTGATCTGAAATTATAGGCATCCAATGAATCACTGGTTAATAAAGAGCCAAAAACACGCAAATTATCCCCATTTTCCAAAAATTTGGTCCTCAATAGGTTAAGTGGTCGGGTTACTGTTACCAACTTTGAGTTTTTTGATTTATTATTATCATTCAAAGAGGTATTGGAAACTGAACATGCATTCAAAATCAAAAAAATCAATGGGATGTATAAGTTTTTCATTTTGATTATTTCAAAAAAAGGGATTAAAATCTCCTTATTATATTACAAATTTATTAATAAAAATCGTGGAATCTGACATAATGTTAGGATTAATCAAATCGCTCCAACCATTTAAACGAAGAGAATGCTTAAATTTGCATTTTAATTTGAAAAAAATTGTAAAATGTACAAAACAACTGAAATTGCTTCTTCTGAAATAATATCTGACAATCCCATCCATCAAAGGCTATTTTACCCTTATCTGAAAGTAATTGAAATAATAAAAGGCGGCAATATGCTTGAAATCGGTACCGGAGCGGGTCGTGGAGTAGAAGTAATGGCAAAAGTGGTGGATAATTATACCGGCATCGATAAAAATGCTCCATTGCTCAAGGAATTATCCGAAAAATATCCTAAATATACCTTCATCGACATGTTTATCCCGCCGTTGAAAGGCTTGGATGACAATACTTTTGACAATATTGTAACCTTTCAAGTGATTGAACATATTGCAGACGACCATGCTTTTTTGCAAGAAGCTCATAGAGTATTGAAACCTGGCGGGAAGCTATTTTTGACTACTCCCAACCGCATTATGTCACTTACCCGTAATCCATGGCATGAGCGGGAATACTTAGGCTTGGAATTGAAAAATTTAATGGAAAAGTACTTCTCAAAAGTGGAAGCCAAAGGTATTCATGGCAATAAAATTGTAAACGATTATTATGAAGAAAATAAAAAATCCGTTAAAAAAATCACGAGATTCGACATTTTCAATTTGCAATACAACCTACCTAGATGGATGCTACAAATCCCATATGATATCGGTAATAGACTGAGCAGAAATATGTTACTGAAATCAGCCGAAAAATTAACTACTGGTATCACACCTGAAGACTTTCATATAAACGATGATATTGATACCTGTTACGATTTTTATTATGTAGCAACGAAGTAGAGATGAGGTATGAGATATGAGTGATGAGTTTTGGCAAAAATTTACTTTTATAATTCAAGTAATCTACATTCCTTATTTATTAAGGCTTTTCTGATTCATTTTTAAGTTGCTGATTACTACTAATTTTGTCCAAATATATACGCTTTAAAAATTCATAACTCATCATTCATAACTCATCAATAAAGAGCCATGCTTTACATTCATATCCCTTTTTGCAAGCAGGCCTGTCATTATTGTGATTTTCATTTTAGCACCAATTTGGAATTTAGGGATAAAATGGTGGAAGCAATCTGCAAAGAAATGGAGAGTAGAAAAGGCTATTTATCATCCAATAAATTAGCATCCGTCTACTTGGGTGGAGGTACTCCTTCGCTTCTCACCGAAAAAAATCTTGAAAAGATATTTCAGACTATTCATTCCAATTTTGAAATGGATGAAAATGCTGAAATTACGTTAGAGGCAAACCCTGACGACCTTGATTATGAAAAGCTTAAACTTTTGAAAGCAGTTGGCGTGAATAGATTAAGCATTGGTGTTCAATCGTTTGATGAAAGCCATCTAAAATTTATGAACCGGGCACATAGTTCAAAAGAGGCATTATGTTCAATTGAAAATGCCAAAAAAGCTGGATTTGACAATTTAACAATTGATTTGATTTACGGAATCCCATCGGAAAGTCACCATAAATTACTGACAGATATTGAAATAGCAACTTCTTTTAACATCCATCATATTTCGGCCTATTGCCTCACTATTGAACCTAAAACTACTTTTGGCAAATGGGTGAAAACCCATAAATTAAAGCCCATTGACGAAAATTTTGCCAGTGAGCAATTTGAGATTTTAATGAGAGGGCTTGCCAAAAAAGGTTTTGAGCAATACGAAATTTCAAATTTTGCAAAAAATGGGCACTATTCAAAGCATAATAGCAGTTACTGGTTGGGGAATCAATATTTGGGTATTGGGCCATCAGCCCACAGCTTTGATGGGAATAGTAGGCAATTTAACATTGCCAATAACTCACTGTATATCAAAGGTATAGATACAAATAACCAGAGTTTTGAGTTGGAAACTTTGACAGATGTTGATAAAACCAATGAATATTTAATGACTTCGCTCAGAACCATTTGGGGCACCGATTTAAACAGATTGTCGAACCTTTCCAATAATAGATTCGAACACCAAAATCAAAAAGTAGTTGATAATTATATAATCAAAAACTGGGTACGAATCCAAGACTCAAAACTAACATTGACCGAAGCGGGTAAGTTTTTTGCTGACCAAATAGCCGCTAACCTATTTATTGAATAGTATATTTATTATTTTTGTGGCATGGCTCAAAATACCTATAAAAATAAACAATCAGGCTCTTCAAAATCTGCCTCCAAAAAAAAGTCATGGTTCAAGCGCCTATTTTCAGGCGGCTCAAAACAAAAATCTTCATTAAAAGATAAATTTTTTGGTTTTATTTGGAAAGCTATTGTATGGTTTTTCGGGCTTTCATTACTTGCGGTAATACTTCTTAAATTTATACCTATCTTATTCACTCCAACCATGCTGGATCGTAAAATAACGGCCCTTTTGAAAGGTGAAAACTCAGATATTTATTATGATTGGAAGCCCTATTCAGAAATTTCAAAAGAGGCCGCACTGGCGGTTGTAGCAGCAGAGGATCAATTTTTTCCTGTTCATACCGGTTTTGATTTCAAGGCAATGAACAAAGCATTCCAGGGAAATTTGAAGGGTAAAAGATTGAAAGGTGCTTCCACAATAAGCCAGCAAGTGGCCAAAAATGTTTTTTTATGGCAAAACAGAGATTATATCAGAAAAGGATTGGAAGTCTATTTTACTTTGATGATTGAATTGATTTGGGGCAAAGAAAGAATATTGGAGGTGTATTTGAATGTAGCTGAAACAGGTAAAATGACCTTTGGCTTTGAAGAAGGTTCTAAAAAATATTTTGGACATTCGGCGGCCACACTCAGTCGTACCGAAGCTGCTAAAATGGCAGCTGTATTGCCTAATCCCATTCGGTTTTCGGTTACAAAACCTTCCAATTATATCCAAAGGCGGAGTAGTTTTATTGCTCGACAAATGCGGGGTTTGGGAGGGAAAGCTTATTTGAAAGGACTATAAATTGTTGGGTTGCTGAATTGTTTAATTGTTATTTTAATTGCTGATTTGCAACTCAGTTGAACAATAAAACTATTTAACCATTTAACAATAACCATTCTACAGTAGTTCTAAAATCGGCTTCCACAATACTTTTTGAAAGTTTTTGACTTTATCATTTTTCACCTCAATTCCCTCCGCTTCCAATAGTTCTTGCATACGGTTTTCGCCAAAATAAAATTTTCCTGTTAATAAACCTTGGCTATTCACCACTCGATGGGCGGGAATACTTGGATCTGCATGGCAGGCATTCATGGCCCAACCTACAAATCTGGCTCCACTTTTAAGCCCAATATATTCGGCAATTGCCCCATAAGAAGTGACTCTACCGTGAGGTATCAACCTCACTACCTGATAGATATCGTCAAATTTATTGTTGTCCATTATAATTCTAAACTAAAAGTCGTGCCTTTACCAATGGTTGAATACACATTTATGGAACCTTTATGAAGGGTGAGTATTTGTTTAGAAAGGCTAAGCCCAATACCTGACCCATTCTTTTTGGTTGTGAAAAATGGAATAAATATTTGTTCTTGTACTTCCTTTTCAATCCCCGTTCCGTTATCAGTGAGATTAATTTGCACTTTGCCGCTTTCCAAAGTTTTGGCTGACAATGAGATTTTAGGCTTTTCAATATCTTTTACTGCTTCTATCGCATTGACAATCAAATTAATAAGTACTTGTTCTATCAAACTAAAATCGGCATTAATCTGAATATGTGGCTCTTTTAGTATTACCTCTAATTGAATTCCTTTTTCTTGAATGGCAGCGGTCATTAAGGTCTCCAAATTACCAAACAACTCTCGAACATAAATTTCAGAAAAAGAGGCTTCATTGATTTTGCTGAAATTCCTATAAATTTTTGCAAATCGAAGCAGCCCTTCTGATCGCTTTTTAATTACCTCCATCCCCTGTTCCAGATCCTGCAATTGATGCGGATCTTTATCCTTGAGCCTACTCTGAAGGGTATCTGCTAATGAGGCGATAGGAGCAACTGAATTCATGATTTCGTGAGTCATTACTCTCAAAAGTTTTTGCCAAGCTTGTGTTTCTGCTTCATCAATGGCTTCATTTACATTCTGAAAAGCTACCAATTCGGAGACTTCTCCGTTTTCAATAAAAGAGGTTTTTGCCAAAAGCACTTGTTTGTTATTTAACTTAAACAACTCATTGTCAGCGACTTTAAGTTTTATGATGGCCTCAAACAATTCTGGATTTCGTTTTTCTAAGCTATGGATAGTTTTGAGATAAGGCACGTCAATCATTCTTTTCAATGATTCATTGATCCATTTTATTTCACCCGATTGGTTATAAGAAAGTATGCCAGTATCCACAATTTCCAATAGTTTTTGCAAATATTGGTATTGTGCCTCTCGCTCTGAAGTGAGTATTTTAAAAGTTGAATTAATGGTGTTAAATGCCTTTCTGAGAGTCTTGACCGATAATGGGGCATTTTTTTCATTGAACAAAAGTGAAAAATCCCGATACTGCACCGCATCAATAAATTGGGTAAGCTCCAGATTAGTCCTGTTGATAAATCGAATCAAAGTGACAGTCTGATAAACTACTGAAAAGGCAAACAAAGAGGCAAATAGATATGATTTTGAAATCAGAAAATAAGAGCAACCGGTAATGACCAAAAATAGCATAGCTACCCTGAAAGCCATTTGATACTCATAACGGTTGAATAGATTCATGCCAATTTAGTTTGAAAAAGTTTGTTAGTTAGAGAGTTTGGTGGTTTGAAAAAGGTTTGTTAGTTTGATAGTTTGAACAAGTTTGTTCTTTTAACATTTTGAAAAAGCTATTAAAAATAATTCAATTTGAAAGGATTTTAAGAAAAAAGCTAAGCACTCCCTATACGTTTAATTTTAAATGTCGAATTCTTGAAATAGGAAACTTTTGAACTTGCAAACTTTCAAACTCTCTATATATCATATTTCCCTAGCCTCCTATACAATGCCGACCGTGTAATCCCTAATTCTTGAGCGGCTTTTGTGATATTGCCATTGTGTTTTTCAATCACCTTTTCAATGGCTAGTTTCTCCACTTCTCCCAAATTCATTGTTCCATGAGTATTAAAAGTTTGCACTGGCGCTTTTTCCAATGAAGAAAAACTTATCTCTTTTTCTGTAATGCAATCATTTTCGGCCATAATTACCGCTCTTTCTATCGTATGCTGTAGCTCACGCACATTGCCAGGAAAGCTATACTTCATCAATTTAATGGCAGCCTTAGAGTCAATTTCAATCGATAGTTTATGGTATTTCTCGGCATAATTCTTAGCAAACTGATTAGCCAGCAGCAGGATGTCATTCCCTCGTTCTCGAAGGGGTGGCATCGTGATTTCAATAGTATTAAGCCTGTAAATCAGGTCTTTACGGAAGGCATTTTGAGTGGCCATCTCATAAATAGCCGCATTGGTGGCTGATATTAACCTGATATTGATAGGTATTGGCTGGTTGGTTCCCAATCTGGTAATGGTGCGCTCTTGCAACACTGTCAATAATTTATATTGCTGAGAAAGGCTAATATTGCCAATTTCATCTAAAAACAAGGTGCCGTTTGAAGCGGATTCAAATCGACCGATGCGATCTTCACGAGCATCAGTAAATGCCCCTTTTTTATGGCCAAAAAGTTCCGATTCAAAAAGACTCTCTGTGAGCGAACCTAAATCGGCATGCACAAAAGGGCCCTGATTTCTGAATGACTTTTGGTGAATATATTTCGCCATCTCCCCTTTTCCCGTACCGTTTTCTCCTAAAATAAGGATGTTGGCATCAGTAGGGGCTATTTTTTCAATTTTATACAAAATATCTTGCATCAAATCACAATTGCCAATCATTGCCAGATTATCTTGCTTAGCATTACCTTGCTTCCGCTTTTCCGAGCTATTGTTTTGTGATTTTGACTCATTATTTGAAATAGCTAAATCAATCGTATCAATCAATTTTTCATTTTGCCATGGCTTTAATAAAAAATCTGATGCACCTTCTTTTACAGACTTTACCGCTAAATCGATATCGCCATAAGCTGTAATCATGATGATTGGTACTTTAGAATCAATTTGTCTGATTTTTCTTAACCAAAAAATACCCTCATTGCCCGTATTGAGTGAACTATTATAGTTCATATCCAATAATATGAGGTCAAATTTTTGTGCATTTAATAAAGATTGAATGCGTTCTGGATTTTTTTCAGTAGTGATTTCCTTTACGTGCGGTCTAAGTAAAAGTTTGATAGCCAACAAAACATCTTGGTCATCGTCAACAATAAGAATCGAAGAATTTTTCAACATAAATGACTGTTTTTCTCAATTTTGATTTAAATTTTATTCACAAATTCCAATTCAACAACGCAAATTATGAAAATCCTATCTGAAAATAAAATATAAATGTCTGTGAAAATTTTCAGAAAAAATACTTTTGTTCGATTACGAACAAACTGTACCAAAAGCGAACAGTCAGTAATCGTTAAAATTAACATAACTAGCTGTTTTTTAGAACTTTATAATATTGGCATTGTATTGAAATACAATTATAGTAATTGAATAAAAATAATAATAAAAGCATGGATAGAGTAATTGCAAAAAAGTTTTGGTCAACAAAAAAAATATTAACCATTTTGGGGTCTGTGGCCGTTTTGGCGCTCATAGTTTTCAGTTATTGGAGTAGCACTGGCAACACAAAACTAAATGTAGAGAGTGATAAAATAATGGTTTCGGAAATAACAAAAGGCAAGTTCAAAGAATTTATTCCTATCAATGGCGTGGTGAATCCTATACAAACAATTTATTTGGATGCAATTGAAGGAGGTCGAGTGGAAGAAACCTATGTGGAAGATGGGGTTATAGTAACGAAAGGGCAAGCTTTAATGAAACTTTCGAATACAGATCTAGAACTAAGCCTTTCGAATCAAGAAACCTCTGTATTTCAATTGATTACACAGATGCAGTACACAAGAAATTTGGCTCGTGAAAACACCATCAGACAAGAATCAAACTTGGCAGACATAGATAATAGCTTGGTCGAAGCAAAAAGAACTTACGATTTAAACGCAAGACTTTTTAAAGATAAAGTAATCGGTGAGCAAGATTTTAAAGCATCTCAAAATGCATACAATTATAATTTACGTCGCAAAAAATTGATTGAGCGTACTCTAGGGCAAGATTCGGTCACTTCTAATCAACAAATAAAACAGATGGAAGAAACCGTAAAACGTACTCAAGCTACCTTGGCTCTTATGCGTAAGAAAGCTGGTGATTTGATTGTACGAGCCCCAGTAGGTGGCCAGCTTACCTCTCGAAATGCCGAAATAGGAGAAACCAAAACTGCTGGCCAGCGGTTAGGTCAAATTGATGTGATGAGTGGTTACAAAATAAAGGCCGATATTGATGAACATTATATCAACAGAGTATTTATTGGCTTAAATGCCGACTTTGAGATTGATGGAAAATTATATGATTTGAGAGTGAAAAAAGTTTATTC
>JAZKGO010000063.1:14445-26977 GCA_040385875.1 Bacteroidota bacterium | reverse complement strand
TCAGGTATGAGGTTTCAGGTATCAGGTATGAGGTTTTAGGAATTTGTATTTTTATTATTATGAAGTAGCCTGAAAATCTAAACTTTATTCATAAATGAAAAAATCATTTTTCTGATTTCAATTATTTCAGATTGCAGGTTTACAAATGTTTCGTTAGATATATAATTCAAATCTTTTGACAATATACATTGATATTCGAGTTCGGAAACAGAACCAGTAGCTATTGTCAGAAAGCGTTTAAAGTCGGGATTTGTATTTCTACCACAACCTTCAGCAATGTTTGTGGGTATTGATGTCGATGAACGACGCATTTGTGAAACTAATCCAAATAATTCATCCTTTGGATATAATTTGGTCAATAAATAAATTTTTAAAGTAAGTTCATGACTTTTTACCCAAATTGAAAGTTCTTGAAAATTTCTCATAATTGTAAAATTAAATTTTAAAATAAAAAAGTAAACATAGGATATTTTGAGTTTAGATTCGAGTATTTTCTACCTGAAACCTGAAACCTGATACCTGAAATCAAAAATAAAATGCTAAAACTAACAAACTTAGAGAAAATTTACCGCACTGAAGACATCGAAACGGTAGCACTGAATAAGCTTTCCATCGAAGTAAAAAAAGGTGAATTTGTGGCCATAATGGGCCCATCAGGTTGTGGAAAATCCACACTATTAAATATCATAGGCTTATTGGATGATGCCGAAAGCGGTAGCTTTATGTTCAACAATGAGGAGGTAATCAAATACAATGAGCGCAAGCGTGCCGACCTCCGCAAGCGCAACATCGGGTTCGTATTCCAAAGCTTCAATTTGATTGATGAACTCACCGTTTATGAAAATGTTGAATTGCCATTGCTTTATCTAAAAGTGCCAGCCACTCAACGTAAAGAGATGGTGGAAGCTGTGCTTGAAAAGGTACAAATTATGCATCGCCGTAACCATTTCCCACAACAACTTTCTGGTGGCCAGCAGCAAAGATGTGCCGTAGCAAGGGCCGTGGTGAATAATCCAAAGCTAATATTGGCTGATGAACCTACTGGTAATTTGGATTCCAAAAATGGCAACGAAGTAATGGAATTATTGACTAGCCTTAATGAATCTGGCACTACTGTAGTGATGGTAACCCATAGTGAGCACGATGCCAAATATGCCCATAGAGTAATCCGAATGTTGGATGGCGAAGTGGTATTGGAGACACGTTAGTTGTTGATTGGTTATTGGGGAATTGGTTTTTGGCAACTTGAATAATTTACAATATACAATTATCAATTTACAATATTCAATTTTTAGAATTAATCTTTCAAAATAATAAGTTTAACCTACCAATGACTTGTTTAGATTTTCATCAATTATTAATTGAGTTAGTACTTATAAAAAGTTAATATATTTTCCATTAACGAGCAACTAATTTCCAATTAAAATCCAACTAATTACCGAGTAACAAATAACCAATAACAGATTAACCATTTTTCCATGTTCCGTAACTATCTCACCACGGCTTACCGCAATCTTTTGAAAAACAAAAGTTATGCCTTAATCAATATCGCTGGCCTTTCGCTTGGGCTTACTTGTGCTTTTTTGATATTCGCATTAGTGCGATATCATTTTAGCATTGACAAGCAACATAGCAAAGCCGAAAGGGTATTTAGGGTTACTACCCAATGGATTGATGCCAGTGGAAAAAGCGAAGGAAATACAACAGGGGTTCCTTATCCGTTTGGAAAAGCAATGAAAACCGATTACCCTCAAATTGAGCTTTTAAGTATGATTGAGGAGCAATATAACCCCATGGCTCTAATAAATAATAATGGTAAAACTACTAAATATAAAAGTTCAACTGGTGAAGAAAAAGCAGCTTTTGTAGATCCTGAATATTTTAAAATTTTTGATTATAAATGGCTGGCGGGTAACGCAGCTGAAATAAAAAATCCGAATACTGTAGTTTTGAGTAAAAAATATGCTGAAAAATACTTCGGAACCACTGATTGTATAGGAAAAGTATTCAAATATGATGGTCGTATTTCGGTTAAAGTGGTAGGCGTATTTGCTGATTATCAAGACAATACGGATTTTCCTTTTCATGTGATGCCATCATACGCTACGCTAAAAGAATACAATGGTGGCCCACTAAACGACGATTTTGGCAGTGTAAATAGCTCGACTCAATGCTTTGTATTGCTTAACAAAAATTTCACAAAAGCAATGTGGGACAAGCAAATTGTGAATTTTGTAAAAAAACACAAACCTGATGGGGTAAAAGACACAAGATTTATAATGACGTATTTGCTCGACAGCCACTTTTCAGAAGATATTGGTAATGTTAACAAAAATTTGATATTATCCCTTTTACTTATCGGATTTTTCCTAATTGCTACTGCATGTATCAATTTTGTAAATTTGGCTACGGCCCAAGCAATGAAGCGCTCAAAAGAAGTGGGTGTACGTAAGGTAATGGGCAGCACAAAAGGCCAATTATTTTGGCAATTTATTTTTGAAACGGCCATAATAACTTTGGTTTCAACAGTAATTTCAATCATTCTATTTTATTTGGCACAGCCACTTATTCAATCGCAATTGAGTGGAATTTTCAAATTTACTTTCTATTTTACTCCTACCCTTCTACTTTATTTGTTGGGTATACTTGTGTTTGTTATTGCTTTTTCAGGGGCTTATCCTGCAATTGTTTTATCTGGTTTTCAGCCAGTTATGGCATTAAAAGGTAAAATTTCAACCCAGCAATTAGGTGGTTTTAATATTAGAAAAGGCTTAGTGGTTATGCAATTTGCTATTTCCCAGATGCTTATAATCGGCATGGCAGTAGTTACTAGCCAATTGACCTACTTTCAAACTAAAAACCTTGGCTTTAAAAAAGACGCAATTGTTACGGTGCAATTGCCTTATGTGCCCGATCAAGATATTGTAAAAATGAATACTTTTAAAAACTTGGTAACTAGCCAATCGGGTATCGAAAAATTCAGCTATTCAATGAGTGGTGCACCGCAAACAACATGGACAAGCACAACATCTATCAGATTTGATAACCGCCCAAAAGAGGAAGAGTGGGGAGCAGATGTAAAGGATATTGATGATAAATATTTAGACTTATATGGTATAAAACTTTTGGCTGGTCGCAATATTTTGCCCTCAGATTCGGCAAGAGAATTCCTTGTAAATGAGACCATGACCAAAAAATTAGGCTTTAAAAACCCTGCTGATATACTTAATAAAACTATGCATACACAAGGAAAATCTTTACCAATTGTAGGTGTATTTAGTGACTTCCACATGCGTGGCTTAAATTCAAAAATAAGCCCGATGTTTTTGACAAGTCGAATGAAAAATATATATTTTGCCAACATAAAACTGAGCTCTAACAATTTTCAGAGTAGCCTAAAAACAATCGAAAAATCATTTGACCAAGTGTATCCTGAAAGCTATTTTGAGTCGTTTTTTGTAGATGATTTAATAAAACGTCAATATGAAAATGAGACTACTATGGGTAAATTAATCAACTTTTTTGCATTAGTCGCCATATTGATTGGTTGCTTAGGTTTGTTTGGTTTGGTAAGTTTTATGGCTAATCAAAAAACAAAGGAAATAGGTATCAGAAAGGTATTGGGAGCCTCTGTTGGCAATATTTTGGGGCTTTTTGGAAAAGAGTTTGGCAAACTAATCATAATCGCATTTGTAGTAGCCGCCCCTTTGGCTTGGTGGGTGATGAATGGCTGGCTCCAAAACTATGAATATCGAACCCCCATTGGAGTAGGCATTTTTATAATTGCCATTTTAGTTACTCTGATAATTGCCGCTCTCACGGTTGGTTATCGATCAGTTTTAGCTGCTTTATCGAATCCGGTGAAGAGCCTGAAAACAGAATAAAAATTATCTAGGCGATAATTGATTTCCATTTTTCAAAAAAAATCAATCATCGCTTAGAAACTACTAATATTACTATTTAGGGAAGCTTGGTCTGACCTCTATTTTACTTGGCAAGGTACGGGCAGGCATTTTAATTAAATCAGAAACTATTTGGCCGATATCTTCCGGCTGTATTTTCCATGCATCATTTTCATTAGGAATATGGCCATTGAAATAAGTAGCCACCGAACCAGGCATAATTGTGGAAACCTTGATACCGTCTTTGCGTAAATCCATCATAATTGCTTGTGAAAAACCCACCAAACCAAATTTACTGGCATTATAAGCACCACCCTTTTCGAAGAAATTTGTACCCGCTAAACTAGCAATAGAGATAAAATAACCTTTAGTTTCCTTCAAAGCTTTATAGCTGGCTTTGATTGAGTTGAATACACCTGTCAAATTAATGTCTATCGTTTCCTGCCATTGCTCAGAAGTAAGTTCTTGGATGGGTGCAAAATGTCCCACTCCCGCATTCGCAATTACATAATCAAGTCTTCCCCAATTATTGATAATTTCCTGAACAACAGCCTCTTGCGAGGCCAAATTTTTCACATCCGATTGAAAGCCTAAAGCATATCCCACCTTTATTTCATTCAAACTTTCAGCCGCTTTTTCTACTTCTTCTTTGGAGCGGGCCGTGATGACCACTTTAATTCCATCGTTTATTAATTTTTCGGCTATGGCATAGCCAATTCCTTTTGAGCCGCCAGTGATGAGAGCTGTTTTTATGTCTTGCATGATTTATTTCCTTAGATTGCCTTTTGTATCTAACCTAAAATATTAGAAATTGGTTTAGATTTTCACCGACTTGTAAACAAAATACTTTTACTATCACCACTCCAACAATTGGCTAATAATGATCCTTTTCCACCAAAAAAATAAGCAACTGTTTTGGGTGAACCACCTGATATTGGCAATATTTTCAATGCCATTCTTTGGAAAGAAACAGCCATTTTGGGATTAGAATCGTGTGGATAAGCTAAGTAGGCCAAATTCTTACCATCTGGTGAAATCTGTGGCTCACGGGCATTGTCGATATCGAAAGTTAATTGTTGAACATCAGTTCCATCAGTCCATTTGCTCCAAATCTGATTGCCTCCATTTTTGTATTCAGAATAATAAATTCTACTTTTTAAAATCTCATTTTTTTGCTTTTTTTTCGAAGAACCCTGTAGGGATGATTTCGTCTCGATATTTTCAGCAACAAAATTAATCGGCATTACTACATTATCAGAGCCTTTTGTGAAGTTAATAGACTTAAAATCAGGCGAATATTGTTGATTAAAGATTTGCTCCTCCCCATCTGAAAGCACTTTTCTTATTCCCGACGCAATCTCAACTTTTTCCAAAATCGAATTAGAAACCAAACCATCATGCTTAATCGTTTTCACTAACCGATTAGGATGCCAATCTGGGGAAATTGGGGTAGAAATCCGCACATTCCAAACTTTGGCCTCCTGCAAATCAGTGGGGTCATGCGCCAATGAATATAAACCAATCAATACTTCATCTTTTAAATCAGGTAAAATAGTTGAGCCCATCTCTTCAAAAGGCTCACCAGGTTTGGCCAACCGCATGGTGACTTTTTTGCCAATTCGCTCCAGTTCGATAATATTTTCACCGAAATAAGGCCTTGGGAAAAATATTTCCTCTTCAGGGTCACGCATGTAAGCCCCACGCATGAGGCGCCACTGCAATACTGCCAACCCATCGCCGTGCACACAAGAATTAATACTCACTGCATCGTGTTGATTGCTTTCACGAATCATCCATCCCGTTTTTCTATGACCATTACCATCCTCATTACCAATGAGTTGAAAGTTGGCAGTCATCAAAAAATCGCCCTTAATTTTTTTATATAAAAAGTGAAACTCGTCATGATTGAACCAAATATTTTCTCCTCCGCCTTTTAAGGTATAGGTTTGGGTGGCTTCGTCATAGCTACTTGAGCCTTTCACTTTTGGGCTGCCGATATCCTCCGCTTTTTCAAAAATACCAATTTGTGCGGAATTTGAAAAAGAGATTATAATTGAGAAAAATATAAGTAAAATTGGTTTTTTCATATTTGAAATTTTGTTTAGATTTTTTTGGGTGTTGTGGGGGCGTGCCCTAGTGGCCGCCCATGCATGTACGATTTTTTGGAAATATTCGATATAAAATCCGAACTCCGTAAAAGGGCGACCATAAGGATACGCCCCTACAAAAATCGTAAATCCAAAATCGTTAATCGAAAATTTATTTAACTGCCCCAATCCCAAATTGATCGCCTTTTACTACCGCTTTTCCGTTTTGAAAATGAATTTCTATCACCTTTTCTGACTGTACAATTCCACCATTTCCGTCCGATAAGCTCTTGATAATCTTCTTGTTAGCTATGTCAATTATCTCACCAGTACTAGGCCAGGCGTACTTGCCATCAAGGCTAAAAGTAACCCAGCCCGGTTGATCACGCACAGCAATACTCATATTGTAAACTGGCGGCATTTTGGTATTGTCAAAAATATGCATTTGTTGATTGGCTCCGTCTGCAATCCAAAGCTCTTTTTCATCAGGTGTTAAGCCTATTCCATGGCTTGGGCAGCCATGTCGTTTGATAAAACCTTTCTGAAAACCGGGCACTTCTACGTGATGAAGCACTTTACCAGTTTTCAAATCACCCATTTCAAAACCTAGCAATTCATTCACATTGGCATACACCAAAGTTTGTTTTCCATTCACTGTAAATGGTCGAATGGGAGCTGAAAATGAGCCAACAGTTCGCAAAACTTTATTGTTTTTTGAATTGACAACCGTTAGTTCTGGCGAATTCAAACTTTCTAGATAAACCTCTTTGCCATTGGGTGCTACAACAGTATTGTGCGCTTTCTTACCAATTAAAATCTCGGATTTCACATTGCCAGTTTTAGCATCAATTACATACCATTGCTCTTTTTCAAATGAGGGTTGAAAAATGGTAAGGCCATCATTTGAAATGGACATGCGGTCGAAACCGTTGGGCAATGTTTTTTCCCAAATCAATTTTTCAGTAATCAAATCAATACACATGAGCGACTTTACTGTACTCACATAAATGCATTGGGTAGCCAAGCTCACACAAACGCCTTTGACATTGGAAGGATGATTTTTAGCATCGTAACTGCCTGTTGGTATGTGCTTTATGAGTTTGTAATTGTCTTCAATGTCATATACTAAAATCCCATGTCCACCATATTCGAGGTAATTTCTGATGCCGGGTTCGGCTACATAAAGATATTTTTTGAGTTTTTCTTGTGCAGAAATATTGACTGAAAAAAATAGCAATGCTACTAAAACTAGCTTGCCAAAATTTGAATTGTTCATGAGTTTAGAGATTATTTTCCACTAAAAATAACAGGTTAAAAATCAAAAGCAATCCTGATTTGGAATTACATTAAAAGGCAATCAAAATTTCTTGTAAAATCCACTTGTTCATAACTGCACAAAACTGTTCGAAAACGAACAGTCTATTTGCTTACTATATTTATAATCATTTGATATACAATACTTTATCAATTTGGCATATATTATGACTTATTTAAAATGTACCTATAAATAAGTAGCCAAATGTTCAACAACTATCTCAAAATAGCTTTCCGGAATTTGTTCAGAAATAAGTTGTATAGCTTCGTGAATATAGCTGGCCTGGCAATGGGCATTTCGGCTTTTATATTAATATTGGAATACGTAAGTTTGGAAAAATCTGTGGATCGATTCCATACCAACTTAACCAATACTTATCGGCTACTCAACGAAAATCCTAAAGGTGAAAGTTGGAAAGAACATGCACCAGCATGGGCTGTAAATGCGAAGAAAAGAATTCCAGAAATCAAGGATTTTTGCAGGTTTGATGATGGAAATGGAAAAGGTGTGGTAAAATATGGAGCAAAAAATCTTTCATTTAAAGAAACAAGAGTAAGCTATGCTGAAGGCAATTTCTTTACCTTCTTCACTTTCCCATTAACAGCGGGTAGTCCAAAATCGTTTGATAAACCCGACGTAACTTTTATTTCAGAAAGTTCGGCAAAAAAATATTTTGGCAAAGAAAATCCTATCGGTAAAACACTTTCGTTGAACAACCAATTTGGCAGTCATAACTATACTGTTGAAGGGGTTTTTAAAGATATGGCTGAGAATTCAAGCATTGGTTATGACCTGTTTTTCTCTTTGAAAACTTTGGAAAACGCCGCAAATTTAAATGGCAACGATTGGGCAGCACTCAATAATGACGATTCACAATACATCGATACTTATTTTACACTGAATCAAAATGCTGATTATAAGGTAGTTGAGCAAAAATTAATTGCCATGAGAAAGGAATTAGAAAAGGAAGGCGATGGTGAAGTATTTAGACTTCAACCCCTTGCAGAAATACATTTGGCTACAACAATTGGAGATAAATACCCACATTCTGGTGATGTAAAATATGTAAACATGCTTTTTGGAATTGCGTTTTTGATTCTGTTAATCGCTTGGTTTAATTATATAAATATGAGTACGGCCAACACTTTGAAGCGAGCCAACGAAGTGGGTGTGCGAAAAGTAATTGGTGCTTCTCAAGGTAATTTAGTATTGCAATTTTTGGGCGAATCGGTATTAATCAACCTATTGTCTATTCTTTCAGGTGTAATATTAGTGTTGTTATTACAACCATTATTCAATAGCTTATTTGGCAGAAATTTATCCATTTTTACCTTGACCAATACCTCTATTTGGTGGATAAGTATAGTAGTTTTATTGTTCGGCTCAATTATTTCAGGCATCTATACATCGTTTGTACTGGCCAATTTTAAGCCTGTAGAAACCCTAAAAGGTAAAATTGCCAAAACAGCAGGCGGAGCATTGCTTCGAAAGGGCTTGGTGGTATCACAATTTGGTATTTCAATCGCCTTGATATTGGCTACTGTACTTATTTACAGCCAATTGCAATATATGAAAACCAAAGATAAAGGCCTAAAAACTGAACAATTATTGGTAATAAATGGACCTGAAATTGGAAAAGACAGTACTTTTAGTCAAAGAAATAGTGGTTTTTGGAACGATATAGCCAAACAAAGTTTTGTGAAAAATTATGCGGGATCAGGAGCCGCACCTAGCAAAGGTTATAATTTTCGTACTGCTGGCTTTACACAGCCCGGCTCAAAAGCGGGCGACGAAACCAAATCGTATGCATTTGCAATAGTGGGTGACAGATATTTCAATGCCTATGGCATACCCATTGTAGCAGGTAGAAACTTCACAAAAGCCGAAACGGAGGTAGATTGGAACAGCAATAGTAAGGTAATTTTAAATGAATCAGCCATTCATAGTTTGGGGTTTCGTTCGGCCCAAGAAGCTGTTCGTACCAAAGTAAAATGGGATGAGCGCTATTTGGAAGTAATTGGAGTGATAAAAGATTATAACCATTTGAGTGTAAAAACTAAAATTGATCCAATTATTTTTTATCCTCAAGCCTCCACAGGCTACATAACTATACAGCTCACACCCGAAAATATGGCTTCAAAAATCAACAGTATCTCCAAAATCTATGACCAATATTATGAGGGAAATCCATTCGAATACACCTTTCTTGACGAGAGCTTTAATAGAACCTATGCCACTGAACAACAATATGGTAGCTTGTTCACAACCGCATCTATTTGGGCCATTTTTATTGCTTGTTTAGGCTTATTTGGCTTAGCGACTTACACGGTTGAGGCCCGTACAAAAGAGATTGGGATTCGCAAAGTATTAGGGGCGAGTGTGGTAAGCATCACTACCTTGCTTTCAAAAGATTTTATTATTTTAATCATAATAGCTCTATTAATAGCCTCACCAATTGCTTATTATTTTATCTACAATTGGTTGGAAGCTTTTCCCTATAGGATAAGCATCGAATGGTGGCATTTTGTAGCAACGGCATTTTTTGCCACATTAGTAGCTTTAGTATCAGTGAGTTTTCAAGCTATTAAAGCAGCTTTGATGAATCCTGTGGAGAGTTTGAAAACGGAATGAGATGGTTGATTGGTTATTGGGTAAAATGGTTAATAGTCGCTGACAAATTGCTAAATAACAAATTACCCAATAACTAATACACAAGTAACTAATTATCTCAAAACAAAAAAATGATACGAAACTACCTCAAAATCGCATTCAGAAACCTTTTGAAAAACAAGGTTTATTCGTTTATTAATATTGGTGGATTGGCTGTAGGCATGGCCGTAGCTATACTTATTTGTCTTTGGATTTATGATGAATTGAGTTACAATAAATTCCATAAAAACTACGACCGCATTGCTCAAGTGATGCAACATCAAACATTTAATGGAAACAAAGGCACAGAGCAATCATTGCCAATAATTATGGGCGATGAACTACGAAAAACCTATGGCTCAGACTTTAAATATGTGGTAATGAGTACTTGGAGCCAAGAGCATATTTTATCGTATGGCGACAAAAAAATATCAAAACCTGGCCAAAGTATGGAACCTGATGCAGCTAGATTACTTTCATTGAATATGATTAGCGGCGATTATAATGGCCTTCAGGAACCCAATTCTATTCTTATTTCAAAATCTACCGCAACTGCAATTTTTGGAAATAAACAAGCTTATGGTCAAATAATAAAAATTGATAATAAACAAAACTTAAAAGTAACTGGAGTTTATGAGGACCTTCCCTATAAAACTGAATTGAAATATTTGACCTATATTTTAACTTGGAAATATTATTTGAACAATCAAAAATGGGCAAAAGAGGCCTATGATACAAAGCAATGGGGCAATAATTCCTGGCAATGCTATGCCCAAATTGCTGATAATGCCATAATGGACAAAGTTTCAGAAAAAATTAAATGGTCTAAATTCAAACAAGTTTCAAAAGAAGATCAACAATTTAAAGCCGAAATTTTCTTAAACCCCATGGCCGACTGGCATTTACGTAGTAATTGGGAAAATGGCGTAAAAACAGGAGGTTATATTGGCTATGTGTACATGTTTGGGATAATTGGCCTGTTTGTTTTGCTTTTGGCTTGTATCAATTTTATGAATTTGAGTACAGCTCGCAGCGAAAAACGAGCTCGTGAAGTAGGTGTCCGTAAAGCGATTGGCTCCTTTAGAAGCCAGTTAATCAATCAATTTTTAAGTGAATCTTATTTGGTAGTAATAATCGCCTTTATATTCTGCTCATTTTTTGTGATTCTTTCATTGCCATTTTTTAATGAAATTACCGATAAACGTATTGTATTCCCTTGGACAGAACCAACCTTTTGGATTATGAGTATAGTATTTATATTCATAACAGGCTTACTAGCAGGCTCTTATCCTGCACTTTATCTCTCGTCATTTCAACCTGTAAAAGTATTAAAAGGCACTTTTAAAGTGGGAAGGTTTGCTTCAATGCCCCGAAAAGTATTGGTAGTAACACAATTTTCAGTATCAATTATTTTAATAATTGGCACAATGGTCGTCAACCAGCAAGTACAACATACCAAAAACCGACCATTGGGTTATGACAGCAAGGGAGTATTGATGATTCCGATGAAGTCGCCCGATTTTTATGTTTTTGGAAAATATGACATGTTGCGAAATGAACTAAAAGGAAATAATACCATTGTGGAAATGTCGGAATCTAGCAGCCCAATGACGGGCAATTGGTCAAATAATGGAGGTTTTAATTGGCAAGGCAAAGACCCTAGTCTGCAAACAGATTTCGCATTTGTATGGGCTACACACGAATATGGCAAAGTAGCTAATTGGAAGTTGAAAGAAGGCAGGGATTTTTCAAGAGATTTTGCCACAGATAGCTCCGCATTTATAATTAATGAGGCTGCCGTTAAATTTATGGGCGTTAAAAACCCACTTGGAATGACTGTACGATGGGGCGATGATAAAGATGGAAAAGATTTTAAAATTATAGGTATCGTAAAAGATATTTTGGTAGAAAGCCCTTACGAGCCTGTAAAGCAGACGATTTATGCAATCAATGGCGAAAACGTAAATTGGATGAACATTAAGCTTAATCCTCAAAAACCAGTTAAAGAATCTCTCGCTACAATAGAGGCTACTTTTAAAAAACAAATTCCATCGGCACCTTTTGATTATAAATTTGCCGATGCTGAGTTTGGCAATAAATTCCAGTCGGAAGAAAGAGTTGGGAAACTTTCAAGAATATTTGCTGTGCTTGCCATTTTCATTTCCTGTCTTGGTCTTTTCGGCCTTGCCAGTTTCGTAGCAGAACAACGGACCAAAGAAATTGGAATCAGAAAAGTGTTAGGCGCAACTGTAGCCAATTTATGGCAATTACTTTCAAAGGATTTTGTGATTTTGGTCATTATTTCATGCTTAATCGCCACCCCAATTGCCTTTTATTTTATGCATAATTGGTTACAAAAATATACTTACAGAACTGAAATTTCTTGGTGGATTTTTGTCGCAGCTGGTTTTGGTGCTTTACTAATTACTTTATTCACGGTGAGTTATCAAGCCATAAAAGCAGCATTGATGAACCCTGTGAATAGTTTGAAAACGGAATGAGATGGTTGATTGGTTATTGGGTAAATAGTTATTAGTCAACTACAAATTTCCCAATAACTAATTTTCCAGTAACTAATT
>JAZKGO010000063.1:0-14345 GCA_040385875.1 Bacteroidota bacterium | reverse complement strand
TAACTAATTTTCCAGTAACTAATTGACCAATAACCAATTTTCCAATAACAAAATTATGATACGAAACTATCTCAAAATCGCATTCAGAAACCTTTTGAAAAACAAGACTTACTCTTTCATCAACATTGGTGGCTTGGCAGTTGGAATGGCGGTGGCTATGCTCATTGGTTTGTGGATTCACGACGAACTGGCTGCGAATAAAAATCATGCCAATTACGAAAATCTTTTTCAGGTAAAAATGAACCAAACTTTTGGAAATGAAAGGGGAACCCAAGATGCAATTCCTTTTCCAATGGGGCCTGAGTTAAAAAATAAATATCCTGATTTTGAGGGTGTGGCTATGTGCGATTGGGGTTCAAATAGATCGTTGGCATTTGGAAATCAAAAATTTCTGAAAGATGGGCACTATATTGGTGAAGAGGCAATCGACATGTTTACTTTAAAAATATTAAAAGGAAATAAAAATCCACTTAAAGACCCTTACTCAATTGTAATCACCAACGAATTAGCCGAAACCATATTTGGCAAACTTGATCCAATTGGGAAAGTAATAAAACTGGACAACACAACTGACCTGAAAATAACTGCAGTAGTAGAAAAGCAACCTAAAAATGCAACACTGCAATTCGATTATCTAATTCCTTGGACTTTGCAGGCTAAATTGAGGCCAGATGATGTGAATAGGCAAGAATTAAATTGGGGCGATAATTCTTTTCAAGCCTATGTGCAATTGAAAAAAGGAGTTGATTTTAACTCAACTAATGCCAAAATAAAAAATGTGGTATTGAACCATTTTCCCAATAATAAACTCATGCAAACTGGCATGAAACCTGAAGTGTTCATATTCCCAATGGCCAAATGGAGGCTTTATGGGGACTTTGAAAATGGCGTAAATTCTGGAGGTTTTATCAAATACGTAAAAATATTTGCCTTATTTGGCTTACTTATTTTAATTATTGCCTGCATCAATTTTATGAATTTGAGTACTGCCCGATCTGAAAAACGGGCTAAAGAAGTTGGTGTTAGAAAAGCCGTTGGTTCAGAACGAAGTCAATTAATCGGTCAATTTTTATGTGAGTCTCTTCTAATTGCTTTCATCGCATTGATTTTTGCTTTGGTTATTGTATTCTTTTCGCTTCCATTTTTTAATACGCTTACCGAAAAGCTAATGTCAATTCAATTTGGGAGCATTTTATTTTGGATTATAATTTTAGTTTTTACACTTTTTACAGGGCTTTTAGCAGGAAGTTATCCAGCACTTTATTTATCGTCTTTTAATCCAGTAAAAATATTGAAAGGGGGTGTGCATGTCGGCAAAGAAGCTTCTTTACCTCGAAAAGTATTAGTTGTGGTTCAATTCACATTTTCTGTTGCGCTAATGATTGGCACCATAATCATCTATCAGCAAGTGCAACATGGCAAAAACCGGCCAATTGGTTTTGATAATAAAAGTCTTATTTCCATAAATTGGTCAAGTGATATAAGGAAAAATTATGAAGCGCTTGAAAATGATTTGTTGGCCACCGGAGCGGTAACCAGTATTACAACTTCCAACTCACCGCCATCTGATATTTGGAGTAACAATAACGGTTGGGAATGGAAAAATTCGACTGATGAGGACAAAGGGATAACATTCAATACCATTGCCACAAGGTATAATTACACCAAAACCATGGGTATTAAATTGAAGGATGGCCGTGATTTTTCAAAAGAATTTGCAACTGATTCAAATGGGGTTATTTTGAATGAAGCCGCTGTAAAAAGAATGGGCTTAAAAAATCCTATTGGGGAGTCTGTGAAATGGAATGGGATTGTTTTCCATGTAGTTGGGGTAATCCCCGACATAAATATGGAATCCCCTTTTCGGGCTATTTCGCCATTAACGATTGTTCATAATAAAGATTGGGTAAACGTGGTGGATTTGCGATTCAATCCAAATGTATCAGCCTCAACTGCAATTGCTAAAATTAGGCCAATTTTCGAGAAGTATAATCCTGGTTTTCCATTCGACTACAAATTTGCTGATGAACAATATGCCAAAAAATTCAATTATGAAGAACTTATCGGCAAGCTTTCGTTTATTGTTTCAATTTTGGCCATTTTTATTTCTTGTTTAGGCTTATTTGGTTTGGCAAGTTTTATGGCCGAGCAACGCACCAAAGAAATTGGAATTAGGAAAGTATTGGGTGCTTCAGTGACCAATCTTTGGGGATTATTATCACAAGATTTTGTAAAATTAGTGATCATTTCCTGTCTGATTGCTTCTCCAATAACCTATTATGCAATGAATTTGTGGCTGGAAAATTACAAGGAATATAAAATAAATATTAGCTTCGGAGTATTTGCAGTGGTACTTATTTTGGCTTTAGGGATTACATTATTGACCGTAAGCTATCAAGCCATCAAAGCTGCATTGATGAATCCGGTAAAGAGTTTGAAAACGGAGTAAATTGTCTGAATCAGGATTTACGAGATTAAAGGATTCTTATGATAATTTAATAAAATCTTGCAAATTCCAAAATCTTATAAATCCTGATTCAGATGTAAGGGATTATAAAATTAATTTTCACCCAAAAACAACGCAAGCCCCAAGCGTAAATCCCATCGGGGGCATGAGGGCCGGTATATGATACGAAATTACCTTAAAATAGCGCTTCGAAATTTGCTAAGAAATAAAGCCTTTTCGGCCATAAATATTGCTGGCTTAAGTATTGGCTTAGCCTGTTGCATGCTTATTTTTCTTTATACAAAAGATGAAATAAGCTACGACCGCTTTCATGAAAAAAAAGATAATCTATATCAAATTACGGTTAAAAATATTGCAAAAGATGGCAAAATCACCAATTATGGTATTGCCTCCCAAATACAAGGGCCAAGTTTCGCAGCCGAAATACCTGAAATTGAAAGTAGCACACGTGTAAATGAGCGAGATTATGTGGTGAAAAAAGGGAACGAAACCATGTACGAACAAGCCACTTTTGTCGATGATAACTTCTTCACTGTTTTCTCTTTTCCGTTAATTGAAGGCAACCCCAAAACGGTGCTAACTAATATTCGTTCGGTGGTTTTATCAGAAGAAATTGCCAAAAAATATTTTGGAAAGGTCTCTGCCATTGGTAAAACCATGCAAATAGAAATGGACAATAAATTTGAGTCTTTTATTGTAACAGGCATTGCCAAAAATTCGCCCCAAAACTCAAGCATCAAGTTCAAAATGTTGCTCCCTTTTAAATATTATACAGAAAAAAATCCTGACGACCATTGGCTTAACCTCAATTATCCTACTTTTTTTGCACTAAATCCCAAAGCCAATGTAAAAGCTGTTGAAGCGAAAATGGCTAAAGTTTTTGCCTCAAAAGCTGGAAAAGAAATAATTGAAGAGCGAAAATATGGCTTTGATGCTGAGCTTATTTATGGTATTCAACCATTTGTGAGTATGCATTTAAACACCAATTACGAATATGTAAGTGAGGCCAGCAACCCCATCTATTCCTATATTTTATCTGGCATAGCTCTATTTATTTTATTAATTGCTTGTATCAATTTTGTGAATTTAACGGTGGCACAATCGCTACGTAGAGGAAAAGAAATTGGTATTAGAAAAGTGGTGGGGGGCAAGAGAAAAGAGCTGATTTTTCAGTTTTTAGGTGAGTCACTTGTGTTAACTTTTATTGCCTTTTTGATGGCATTTCTCATTGCGGAATTAGCTTTGCCAATATTCAACGAACTTGCTAACAAAAGATTAGAATTAAGCTATCTAATTGATTATCAACTAATAATGGGCTTTGTTGCACTATTTTTCCTAACTATTTTTGCTGCTGGTTTCTATCCAGCTTTGGTACTATCGGGCTTTGATCCTGTGCAAACCCTTTACAACAGATTCAAGTTTTCTGATAAAAATTATCTATCAAAAGGATTGATTGTTTTGCAGTTTTCGTTGGCCACTTTTATGATTATCACCACTTTAATTATCTACAATCAATTTGATTATTTAACTCACAAAAGCCTCGGTTACAATGACAAAAATTTGTTAATCGTGAGCGTAGGACAAGACAATAACCAGAAACTATTGCAAGTTTTCAAAAACGAGTTTTCGGCGATTGCCAAGGTAAAAGGCGTTGCCAAGCGTCAAAATGGCTTTTGGGGTACCAATTCTAGAGCAAATGGTCATGATATTTCTGTTGCTTTTGAACATATTGATGAAAATTATCTGAGTACTTTACAAATTCCTTTGGCTTCTGGTCGCAATTTTTCAAAAGATTTCCCAAGCGATTCCACCAATTCGGTGCTGGTAAATGAGGCTTATATAAAAGAAGCTGGATGGGCAGCAGGTACTGGAGTGGGTCGTACAATTGATTTTTTGAATGGAAAAGACACAAAAATTCAAATAGTGGGGGTGGTGAAAGACTACCATTATGGGTCATTGCGTGAGAAAATTCGTCCGCAACTATTTTCTATAAAACCAGATATGCCATATGGTCGCTTTTTGATTAGCATAGACCCCAATAATAAGGTTAAAATTATACAATCAATCGAGAAAATTTACCGCAGATTGGTACCCTATCGCCCATTCAAATACGATTTTATGGAAGATTTGAACTTTAAAAATTATGAATCAGAAGCGAAATGGAAGCAAATAATTGCCTTTGGCGCCATCCTGATGATTTTTATTTCTAGCATCGGTTTGTTTGGCCTTACCATGCTTTCAATTCAGCAACGCACCAAAGAGATCGGCATTAGAAAAGTTTTAGGTGCTAGTATATTTCAAATTTCCAGCTTGCTTTCCAAAAACTTTTTGATTTTGGTTTTGATTGCCTTCGTTGTGGCTATTCCTTCGGCTTGGTTGGCAACAAATAAATGGCTAGAAAACTTTGCCTATCGTGTAGATATTTCGTGGCAAGTATTTGCAATCGGCTCAATTTTCACCATTGCAACAGCCTTATTAACAGTGAGTTATCAATCCATTAAAGCAGGTTTGATGAATCCTGTGAAGAGTTTAAAAACAGAATAAAACAGGTATGAGGTTACAGGTTTCAGGCAAAAACTGATACCTCATACCCTATACCACAAACCTATATACCAATGCTAAAAAGCTACCTTAAAATCGCATTCAGAAACCTTATCAAAAATAAGGTATATTCCTTTATTAATATTTTTGGTTTGGCGATTGGCCTCACTTGTTTTTTGCTGATTTCTCTTTTTGTGTTAGACGAATTGAGCTATGAAAGTCAATTTAAAAATGCTGACAGAATCTATCGAATCAATTCTGATATAAAATTTGGTGAAACCGAGCAAAAAATGGCAGTTAGTTCCGACCCATTCGGCGCTACTCTCAAAAAAGACTACCCTGAGGTGGAGCAATATGTAAGATTATATGCCAATAATAGTCGCCGGTTTATTAAAAAAGAAAATGCGTTTGTAGTTGAAAATGATTGCCTTCATGCCGATTCTACCTTTTTTGATATGTTTTCTCTGAATATGATTGAAGGAAACCCAAAAACCGCTTTAATTGAACCCAACACATTGGTAATAAGCAAGTCCACCGCTCAAAAATATTTTGGGAATACCTCAGCACTTGGTAAAACACTTACAGTAGGTGTCAGAGAATCAATCAATTACAAAGTAACAGGGGTTTTTGAAGACATGAAATCTAATTCACATTTTCAAGCAAACCTGATTTTTTCATTTAAAAATATCAACGATTATAAATTTGGGAATTTCCTAAGTCACAATTTCTACACCTATATTAGATTGCGTGAAGGGGTTGATTATAAGCAATTTGAGAAAAAATTTGACAACTTAATTGAGAGATACATTTTACCACAAGCGAAAGCATTTATGGACATTAAAAGCATAGATGATTTCAATAAATCTGGCAATTATATCCGATATTCTCTTATTCCGATGGGAGATATTCATCTTAAATCTGACAGACTGTATGAATTAGGGACAAATAGTGATATACAATATGTTTACATTTTTTCGATGGTAGCACTATTTTTATTACTCATTGCTTGTATTAATTTTATGAATCTGAGCACGGCACGTTCTGCCAATCGTGCCAAAGAGGTAGGTATTAGAAAAGTTTTAGGGACTCAACGGAGTAGTTTAATCGTACAATTTATCACCGAATCGGTACTTACAAGCTATTTAGCATTTGTTTTATCACTTCTCTTTGCGATTTTATTGATCCCTTATTTCAATGATATTTCGGGTAAGCATTTTGGATTAGGCTCAATTTTTAAAACACAATATTTTCTTTTACTATTATTTCTTCCATTGGTAGTAGGGCTTTTGGCTGGATACTACCCTTCATTATTCCTGTCGGCTTTTCGCCCTATTGAAGTGCTAAAAAGTAAACTGAATGCTAATTTTCGTCGTTCAAATTTTCGGAATGCCTTGGTAACATTTCAGTTTGTAACCTCTCTGGTTTTGGTTATTTCCACATTTATCATCTATAGGCAGCTCACCTATATCCAAAATAAAAATTTAGGCTTCTCAAAAGATCAGGTATTGGTGGTAACTGGCACTACCTCATTACGTGATAATAATAATTTATTTAAGGAAGAAGTAAAGAAAATAGCAGGGGTGAAAAATGCCACTTTTGCTGGTTATTTGCCAGTTGGTAATTCCTCTAGATCGGACAATACTTTTTCAACGGAAGCAGTAATGAATACAAAAAATGCCTTCAATATGCAATCCTGGGATGTTGATGAAAATTATATCCCAACTCTTGATATGGAAATGCTGAAAGGTAGAAATTTTTCAAAGTCTTTTGGCACCGATTCAACAGGCATCATTATTAATGAGCAAGCGGCTAAATTGATCGGTTATAAAGAACCTGTAGGCAAAAAACTTTATACTAGAACTGACACTCCTAATGAGATAATTGAGCTAACAATTGTAGGTGTTGTGAAGAATTTCCATTATGCATCAATGCGAGAAACCGTTGGCCCTTTATGTTTCAGATATGGTAGAAGTGCTTGGGTTACTGCATTTAAAATAAACACAGATGAGCCGCAAAGACTCATTAAACAAATAGAAGCAAAATGGAAGCAATTGGCACCTGAAATGCCCTTCAACTATCATTTTATGAATGAATCTTTCAACGAAATGTACCAAGACGAACAGAGAATTGGCAAAATTGCAATGATTTTTGCCATTCTTACCGTATTGATTGCCTGCCTAGGCTTATTTGGCTTGGTTACGTATATAGCGGAGCAGCGCACCAAAGAAATAGGTGTGAGAAAAGTTTTAGGCGCAACCGTATGGAGTTTGGTACAGCTATTGTCTAAAGACTTTTTAAAGTTAGTGTGCTTAGCTTTTATAATAGCTGCACCATTGGCCTATTTTGCGATGGATACTTGGTTAAGAGATTTTGTTTTCCGTACTGATTTGTCACCATGGATTTTTGTAATAGCTGGTATCCTTACGCTGGTAATTGCTTTACTTACAGTGAGTTACCAAGCCATAAAATCTGCCTTGATGAATCCTGTGAAGAGTTTGAAAACAGAGTGACAGTGATTGGTCATTAGAAAACTGGTTATTGGTTTTAAAAGCTAAAAAAATCCTAATAACCAGTTTCCAGTAACCAATTCCCCAATAACTAAATAGCAAAACAATGATACTAAACTATCTAAAAATCGCCTGGAGAAACCTCCTCAAAAATAAAATTTTTAGCCTGATAAATATCACTGGGCTTAGTATTGGTATCACGGCCTGTATTCTTATTTCGGTGTATATTTTACATGAAAGTAGCTATGACAAGCAAGTGCCTAATGGCCAAAATGTGTATCGGCTAACCTCTAGCATTGTAATAGATGGTAAAACTCAATGGGATATTTCCTTTTCGGCCAATACGGCTCCCACTATTAAAACTGATTTTGAGGAAGTTATAGCGACAGGAAGATTGATGGATAATAATCTTTTCTATGGAGCAGGAACGAATGAAATCCGATTTGATAATGACCCAATGCAGCACCATGAAGAGGGTTTTACCTACGCCGATCAATCCATCATTGATATTTTAGGTATAAAAATGGTGAATGGTGACTCCAAAACAGCTTTAGCAAAACCTAATACAATAGTCATTTCTAAAAAAATAGCCAACAAGTATTTCAAAGGGCAAAATCCTGTAGGTAAATCCATGTATTTGAATGGAAGAAACGACCAAGTTTTTACCATCAATGGGGTAATGGAAAATTTCGCCAGTACCTCCCATTTGAAATATGATTTTTTAATAACGCTGAAAGGTGTTGAATTTGGCGAAGGGGAGCAAACTCGTTGGGTACAAAGTAATTACACAACCTATTTATTATTAAAACCAGGTATAGATTTAACACAATTTAACAAAAAATTAAGCTTCGTTATTATTGTAAAATACCTAAAGCCAGCACTTAAAGATGTGGGCTTTGCACTATGGGCAAATTTAGAAAAAATAGCAAAACTCGAATTACAACCTTTAGCTGCCATTAATTTATATTCAAACCATATCAATGGCGAATCCAGTTTAAGAAATGATTATAAAATAATCTGGATTTTTGGCATTGTGGCTCTATTCATTTTGGTGATCGCCAGTATCAATTTTATTAATTTGAGTACTGCAAAATCGGCGAACCGGGCAAAGGAAGTGGGTTTACGAAAAGTGGCTGGTTCTACAAGGGCCAATCTGATAGCCCAATTTTTAACCGAATCAATTTTAGTTACTTTCATTTCATTTGGTGTGGGATTGTTGTTGGCCACTTTGTTGATGCCTTATTTTAGCACAATGTCGGGAAAGGTATTGAGCTTACCATTCCAAAATCCTTTGTTTTTACCAACCATCATTTTCACAGCAGTTTTAATTGGTGTTTTGGCGGGTATTTATCCTTCACTTTATCTTTCTGGTTTCAACCCAATCAATGTTTTAAAAGGAAAACTAAGAATGGGAAGCAAATCAGGCGGCCTAAGAAGTAGTTTAGTGGTTTTCCAATTTACCATATCTGTGATACTGATAGTTGGCACCATAATCGTAAACCAACAACTCAACTTCATTTTAAATTCAAAAATAGGCTTTGAAAAAGACCAAGTAATTCAATTGTACGGTACCCATATGTTGGGCGATAAAGTGCGCACTTTCAAAGAGGAACTAAAGAAAATTCCGGGTGTAAGTAGTGTTTCAATCAGCGACTTTTTGCCAATAGAAGGTACAAAAAGAAACGGAAATACTTTTGAAAACGAAGGTCGTCAAGGGCAAGATCAACCAGTGCCTGGCCAATCTTGGGACGTGGATGATGATTATTTAACCACTTTAGGTATAAAATTATTGGCTGGTCGAAATTTCAAAAAAGAGTTGGCAATCGACGACAAAGCAGTAATTATCAACCAAGAAATGGCTAAAAGACTTAATTTGAAGCAGCCTGTTGGCAAAAGAATATCTCGCTATGGACAACTTTGGGAAATAATTGGTGTAGTGCAAGACTTCAACTTTGATAGTATGAGAGAAAAAGTACGGCCTCTAGCCCTTTTCAGAGGCATCAGCCCTTCTGTGATTTCTTTAAAAGTAAACACAAAAGATATGGCAGCTGTGTTGGCCAGCATGAAAACAAAATGGGCTGCTTTTGCACCCAATTATGAATATAGATATGCATTTATGGATGATACTTTTACCAAAATGTACGAAAACGTGAGTCGGATAAAAGCCATTTTTACCAGCTTTGCCATTTTGGCCATTTTTGTGGCATGTCTCGGTTTATTTGCGCTTTCAGCCTTTTTGGTGGAGCAGAGAAGTAAAGAAATGAGTATTCGAAAAGTATTAGGGGCATCGGTAGGTTCAATTTTCCGATTATTAACCAACAATTTTTTAGTGTTGATTTTAATTTCTTTGGTAATCGCTTTTCCTGTGGCCTATTATTTAATGAAAAACTGGCTCAACGATTATGAGTATAGAATAAATATAGGCTGGTCAGTTTTTGCAATTTCAGGGGCAATTTCTATTGCAATTGCTTTATTTACAATTAGTTACCAAGCCTTAAAAGCAGCTGTAGCTAACCCGATTGAGAGTTTAAAAACGGAGTAAGCTTGGTTGATTGGTTATTGGGAAACTTGTTATTAGTTATTGACAAATTTCCCAATTACTAATTGCCTAATAACCAATAAACTAATTACAAAACAATGATACGAAACTATCTCAAAATCGCTTTTCGCAATCTTGTAAAAAACAAGGTTTATTCGTTCATTAACATCGGTGGATTGGCTGTGGGCATGGCTGTGGCTATACTTATTGGGCTTTGGGTTTGGGATGAATTGAGTTTTGACAAAAATCATCAAAACTATGATGATATTGCTCAAATACGATATACAAATTTAGACCTTAGCACTAATACGGTTGGTGGCTCTGATGGAATCCCAATTCCGCTGGGCACAGCTCTGAAAAACGCTTATAAACAAAATTTCAAACATATTTTGATGGCTTGGTGGATTGGAGATTTCACAATTTCGACAGGCAAAAACAAAATAATTTCAAAAGGCGAATTCATTGAACCAGGTGTAATTGATATGCTATCGCTGAAAATGCTGAGTGGCTCAAATACTTCTCTTAGAGGCCTCCACTCTATCATTCTTTCTCAAACACAGGCAAAGACAATTTTTGGCACAGAAAACCCCATCAATAAAACTTTAAAAATTGATAATTTTTTTGATGTAAAAGTTACTGGCGTTTATGAAGACTTGCCAAGAAACAGCAAGTTTGGAGAAGTGCAGTTTTTTGCACCTTGGGATTTATGGGTTTCATCATTCAAATGGGTACAAGATGATGTCAATAACTGGGGGAATAGTTCTTTTAATGTTTATGTGCAAAAACAAGCTAATGTTTCTTATACTACAGCTGATAAAACCATAAAAGATATTTATTATAAAGATGGAACTGGCGTGGACAAAAGGTTTAAAAAAGAAGCCTATTTATACCCAATGAGCCAATGGCATTTGTATTCCGATTTCAAAGATGGCAAACCCGAAGGCGGTCGAATCACTTTTGTTTGGCTTTTTGGCATTGTGGGCATATTTGTATTACTGCTTGCATGCATCAATTTTATGAATTTAAGCACAGCAAGGTCAGAAAAGCGTGGCAAAGAAGTGGGTATTCGCAAGGCTGTGGGTTCAGAAAAAGGCCAATTGGTCTTTCAATTTTTGAGTGAATCATTTTTGGTGGTTATTCTGGCTTTTTTGCTATCAGTAATAATCATATTTTTATCGCTTTCATGGTTTAATCAATTGGCAGCTAAGGATTTAACTTTCCCATTTACAAATCCTATATTTTGGACGCTCATAATTGGCTTTATTGCTCTAACTGGATTTTTATCAGGGCTTTATCCTGCCTTTTATTTGTCATCATTTCAGCCTGTAAAAGTGCTAAAAGGAACAATTCGTTTGGGACGTTTTGCGGCAATTCCTCGCAAGGCTTTGGTAGTTGTTCAATTTACAGTTTCGGTAGTTTTGATTATTGGCACTATCGTTGTTTACCAGCAAATTCAATATGCACAAAACCGTCCAATTGGCTATAACCGGGAGGGCTTAATAACAATACCACTAAACGACCCCAACTATCAAGGCAAGCACGATGTGATAAAAAGCGAATTGATGAATACGGGTATGGTGGCTGAAATGGCAATGTCGAGCAGCCCTTTAACACAAGTTTATAAACACTCCAGCAATTTTACTTGGCAAGGTAAAGACCCCGAAAAGGAATCAAGTTTTGCTTGTATGGACGTCTCCCATGATTTTGGAAAAACGGCTGCATGGCAATTCTTATCAGGCCGAGATTTTTCAAAGGCTTTTTTAACTGACTCAGCAGGAGTTATTCTCAACGAAACTGCAGCAAAATATTTGAATTTTAAAAATCCAGTAGGAGAATTCGTAAAATCAAAAGATGGAAAGAAATCATGGAAAATTGTAGGTGTAATAAAAGACATGGTAATGCACTCGCCTTATGAGCCAGTGAAGCGAGGTTTTTTCTTTTTAGATCCAACCTATGAATCTGCCAGTCAAATAGTTATCAAATTAAAACCAACAATTGCTGCCAATAAAGCCTTACCAAAAATAGAAACAGTTTTCAAAAAAATAGTGCCATCGGCTTCATTCGATTACAAATTTGTAGACGCTGCATATGCTTACAAATTCAGCCAAGAGCAAAGAATTGGCAAACTGTCCACTGTTTTCGCAATTCTAGCCATTTTAATATCATGTTTAGGCCTTTTTGGTTTAGCCAGTTTCGTAGCCGAACAGCGCACAAAAGAAATAGGAATCAGAAAAGTGCTTGGTGCCTCAGTTACCAATCTTTGGCAATTGTTGAGCAAAGATTTTGTGGTTTTGGTAGTAATTTCTTGTCTAATAGCCGCACCAATTGCCTATTATTTCATGCATAATTGGTTGCAAAAATACACTTACAGAACAGAAATCAGCTGGTGGATTTTTGTGGCGGCTGGTGTTGGTGCTTTGGTAATTACTTTATTAACAGTGAGTTACCAAGCCATAAAAGCAGCTTTAATGAACCCCGTGAAGAGTTTGAAAACGGAGTAAATTTCTAAATCAGAATTTGCTGGATTTTAGGATTTTCAGGATGAATTAAAAAATCTTGTGAATGCAAAAATCTAGCAAATCACGATTTAGACAGGGTCTCCCAGACAAAAGGAAGTTAAAAAATATTTTTCAACCAAAAACACTAAAATGGTAAGAAACTATTTAAAAATCGCATGGAGAAATCTCCTAAAAAACAAGGCTTTTTCACTGATAAACATCGGTGGGCTTTCTGTAGGCATGGCCACATGCTTATTAATTACCTTATATATTTCTGATGAACTTGGTTACGACAAAAGCTTTGAAAATGTTGATCAAATATTTAGGGTGGGCACTAAAACTACCGATGAAAAGTGGGCCTCTGTGTCGGCACCGGTTGCTCAAGCACTGAAAAAAGATTTTGCCGAAGTGGAGCAGTCAGCCAGATTGCTAAAATTCCCCAATCTTGAAAAAATGCTGTTAAAAAACTCGAAATTGAACAAACAGTTTTTTGAAAACAATGGATATTATGTCGACAGCACTTTTTTTGAGATATTTTCCTACCAAGCTAAATATGGCAACCTTAAAAAAGCGCTTTACCAACCTAATACGATGGTGATTTCTGAAAGCGTAGCTTTGAAAATGTTTGGCTCAGAAAATCCCATTAACAAAACTATAAATATTGAAATTCCATTTGGAAAAACGGACTATTTGGTAACTGGAGTGTTCAAAGAAAATCTACAAAAATCCCATATAAATGCTCATTTTTTCCTATCCATGAACAATAACGATTTGGGTCAATGGGTAAAAGGCCAAACATCTTGGTCGAATAATGCGCTATTTCACACCTATTTTAAACTTAAAAAAGGCACGAATGCTGAAAAATTAGAAGCCAAATTAGATGGTTTCTATCAAAGAAATGGTGGTGCGGATTTGAAAGCTGCTGGCGTAAATAAGACAATATTTATGCAACCCGTTTCTGATATTTATCTAAACACTTCGGTAGCCAATGAGATAGCGGCAAATGGTAGCATTACTTATATTTATATTTTTGGCTCGATTGCAGCATTTTTACTCCTCATTGCATGCATAAATTTCATGAATCTTTCAACCGCTAGAGCCGAAAAACGAGCCAAAGAAGTGGGGATAAGAAAAGCGATTGGAGCCATAAAAAGCAGTTTAGTAGGTCAGTTTTTGAGCGAATCTATTATGATGTGCCTCATTTCTCTATGCCTTTCGCTGGTGTTAGTACAATTTTTTTTACCTATATTCAATCAACTCACTCTCAAGCAATTAAGCCTTTTAAAAAGTTTAAATTCATTGTTTTGGATTCCTGCTATTGCGATAATTACAAGCATTTTGGCTGGCCTTTATCCTTCATTTTATTTGGCTTCATTCAAGCCAATTGAGATTTTAAAAGGCAAATTAGTCAATCATATTTCGGCTAATTTTATCAGAAAAGGGCTTGTGGTTTTTCAATTTGCCATATCAATAGCGTTGATTTTTGCAGTAGTAATTATTTGGCGACAAATGAATCTGATTCGCAATCAAGACTTAGGTTTTAACAAAAATCAGCAGATAATACTACCCTTGCAAAGCACCACATCAGCCAATAAAGTGGACATTTTGAAAAGTGAAATTTTAAAAAAACCAGAAGTGGTTTCTGCAACCTCTGGCTCTAGCTACCCAGGAGTGCAACTCATTGAAGACCAGATGTTTTATGCAGCTGGAAAAACAAAAAATGAAAATGTAGATATACATTTTGTAAGAGCAAATGATGACTATGCAAACACGCTTGGCTTTAAAATATTATA